>CAIZHO010000327.1 GCA_903932805.1 uncultured Roseiflexaceae bacterium
ACCGGCAGTATGCGCGACGCACTGAGCATCTTCGATCAGCTGATGTCATACGGTGGCGGCACGATTACGTTGCAACAGATTCAAGGGTTGCTCGGGGTCACTGCTGCCCAAGAAATCACGGCGTTGAGCGAAGCATTCCTGCGTGCAGATGTCGGTGCTGCCCTCGCCGTTGTTGCCCGCGTGGCGGCACAGGGTGCCGACATCCGGCAGTTTAGCCGCGATATCGTCAACCATCTGCGCTTGGTCATGCTGGTCAAAGCGGACCCGCAGGGGACCGAGCTCGATGTGGCCGAAAGCGAAGCAGAGAGTATCCGCAGTCAAGCACAACGTGCGCAGATGAGTGCACTTGTTGCATGGTTACGGCGATTGAGTGAGCTCGATTTCGAGTTACGGACGAGTCCCTATGGCCAATTGCCGCTCGAACTCGCCGTCGTCGAAGCCATTGCGGCGCCACAGCCTGCTGCAACCGCTCCCGCGCCAGCGCCGGCACGCATGCCGAGTCCGGTTGCGCCGGCTCCACGCGTGGAGCAACCGCGCACCGAGAATACCCGTCCCAATGAGCAGCCTCGTCCTGCAGAGCATACACGTCCAAGTGAGCCACCGCGAGCAGCCGAACAGCCCGTGCCACAACCAGTCCGACCTGATGCGGTCCCGAGCGCACAGCCGCAACCAGTCCCTGTGGCCCCCCGGGCAGCGGAGGAACGTAACGATGCTGCAACACCCCTCATGGGCGAGCGGATTCCCTTTGTGGATGTGACCGATTTGAGTGAACGCTGGCCGGCGATTGTACGTGACATCCGTGCAAAGAACCGCAATTTGGAAGCACTCATCAAATCAGGGATTCACCCGTTTGACGTGACCGAGGACACGGTCACCCTCAAAACCGACACCGACTGGTTGCTTGCCAAAGTCCAGGAGCGGCCGAATCTACTGCTGATCGAGCAGATTCTCGAGCGCCACACCGGCAAGGTCTACCGGATCCGGAGTGTTGCCGCAACCCAGAAGCGCGAGGCGAGCAACGCCAAGCGCGAGATATTGCGTGACACCAGTAATATTCCCATTGTCAAAGCAGCCATGAATGTATTTGATGCAGACGTGGTCGGGATCGAAACACCACAGAAAGACGACTAAGATGAACCCACGACAGATGCAACAGATGGCCATGAAGATGCAACAGCAGATGGCCAAGATCCAAGACGAACTCAAAGAGACGGAAGTAATCGGCAGCGCAGGCAGTTATGTCAGCGTGACCGCAAACGGTCAGGGCGACATTTTGGCAGTCAAAATCGACCCCCAGATTGTCGATCCCAACGACATCGAAACCCTCCAAGACCTGGTCCTCACTGCGGTCCAAGACGCAGCCACCAAAGCCAAGGCGTTGTCCGAATCACGGATGGGCGCACTGACCGGCGGTATGAAAATCCCCGGACTGTTCTAGCCCATGAGCGATGCATCCCTGCTGCTCGAACCGGTGGCGCGGCTCATCGACGAACTCGGCCGCCTGCCAGGCATCGGTCCCAAGAGTGCGTCACGGCTGGCGTTTTATATTCTGCGCGCACCCGAAGCCAAGGTTTCGCTGCTCGCCCAGGCGTTGTTGGCGGTCAAGCAACAGGTACGCCAGTGTGTCCGCTGCCACTACATCAGCGACCAAGAATACTGTGCAGTCTGTCGCAATCCGCTCCGCCAAACGGGGTCGATTTGTGTCGTCGAAGATCCACTCGATGCATTGGCAATCGAACGCACAGGGATCTTCAAAGGGAGCTACCACGTCTTGCATGGCCGCATAGCCCCACTCGAAGGCATGGGGCGTGAAGATATCTTTTTCGATGACTTGCTCGAACGAATCGGTACAGAGTCAATCCGTGAGGTTATCATCGCGACCAACCCCAATCTCGAAGGTGAAGCGACCGCAGCCTATTTGCAGCGTGAACTGAGCCCTTTGGGCACACGAGTCACGCGGCTTGCACGCGGGTTGCCCACCGGCGGCGATTTGGAGTGGGCCGATACGCATACCCTGACATCGGCACTCGAAGGGCGCCGCGAGCTGTTCTAGCCGGACGGCGGACGACACAAAAATCACCCCCCAGCTGGTTTTCCAGCGGGGGGTGTGTCGTGCGGTCGGGCTACGATTGGCTGATGTTGGCCAGGTCAGGAACCGCCGAAATCCAAATCTGGCCGGCAGTGAATTGCACCTCGGCGCCGTCGGCAGTATAGAACAGCAATGGTGCTTCGGCGGTTTTCTTTTCCCAGGTAATATCGACGCGCAACCCGTCATGGAAGAACACCCCGTTGCCAGACCCGATGACCTGTTGGTCGATCCGTGCTTTGGGGTCACCTTCGATTGGTGCTTCTTTGACCTGGATGATGACGACATTTTGGGTCGTCAATTGCATCTGGGTCACGTCATCAACAGCCGGTTTGCCGTAGCGGGTCCGTGCGTACAAGTTGGTCGTTGCATCGTAGGTCCAGCCGACGGGCTGATCGTCGTAGAGGAAGAAATAATCGATCGACGCGTTCGGACCGCGCTGCTCGGGGGGCAGCGGGAGAGCGTACTGATAGCCAACGTCTGTGCGGGTAGGGGTGATTTTTTCGGTTTCGACGTATTGGCGCATGATGGCGCCGTTGGTGTAGAGGTTGTGCGGTGCAAAGCGCTCTGCCGTTTCGACCCGGTAGAAGTACACCGATGTGTCGTCACGGAGGGCATCGACGTTGACGATTTCGGTCGTGCTTTCGGCGAGCTCGAGTCCTGCAGGGGATCCGCCTGCATGGCCATAAATTGCTCCCATACCCATAGCCCACTGCACGAAGTAGTGACGGGCGCTCCGGACCGGACCGAGTTGCCGATTGTCCATTGCCAACTCGGGTGGAAAGATTGCCAGAAAGCGCGTAATGCCGTATTCGGCCAAGGCTTCGAAGACGATGGATGCACGATTTAAGCCCGACTGCGGGTATGCATCGGGGTGATTATCAATCATCATGGCAAATGGACGTCCGGTGACCTGACCACGCACCAGTGGAACAACGGTCAAGTCTTCGGGCATCGTAATGGGGGTAAGTGTCGGGATGACGGTTGGCTCTGCGGTGGCCGTTGGAACCACCATCGGTGTCGCAGTGGCGGGCTCGACCACAGCGGTAGGGACAGGTGTGGCGATACCGAGTGCTGACGAAACACAACTCGTCAAAAACAACGCTATGACGCTCAATCCGGTGGTAATTTTGGGTGAAGCGCGGTACATAAACCAGAACTCCTTGATTATTTTCTTGTCATTGTATTGTAACAGTCTGACCATTACACCGCTATGATAGGATACTGACGTTCGTGTAACGTACACTCCCCACACTTTGATGCATGGAGAAGGAATACTGATGCGTTACCACCGAGTCCGTCTGCATGACATCGATGACCCCCAATATCGTGCCTATATATCTGCGCTGATGGCCACCAAAACCAATCACAAAGCCATGCGGCCAGCCACGAATCGATCGCTCTTTGGATCCGAAGCCGAAGACGTTGTACGCAGCTGGTTGACGCAGTTTCACCCGTTGTCGGACAATCGATACGTCGAATACGACGAGCGCACAGGGACGCAACTCATCCGCAAATATCGGGAGCTCGATGCCGTACAGCACCCGGATGCGACCCACATCCATGTCTACGAAGTCAAAGCCAGCGGCCAATTGCGGAGCATCACCCGCGGGTTACGGCAACTGAACGAGACACGCACCATCCTCAAACGGATTATCCCGCATGTCGCCTGCACCCTCATCCTGGTCGATACAGGGATCATCACGGCAGCCGAGGTCGCTGCCTTGATGGCTTCCGCAGACGCCCCCATCAACCCGCCCGGCACGCTCGTAGACTATCAGCGCGATCACCCCGAGGTGCCGTTCTATGCGCACGACCAGTACCGACCACGTCTCGATGAAGCGACGGCGGTGGTGACGATGGCTATTGCAGATATCGTGCACCTAGCCGGCGTTGGTGCTGAAGCGCTCCATCTCGACTGGAGCGACGAATTCGAGGATACGCGCGACCACGACGAGGAACCACCCATCACCCCCGGCTATACATCGCACGATGCCGACGACGGAGTGCAAGACGAGTCGCCGTTTGCCGCAGCGTTGCGCAAAGCCGACGAGCGTGGGCCGCGGAGTTAGTGGGTGAGACCATCAATGCGTGGTTTCTGCCAGCCCATGACTGCGTCGATCCAGAGCGCACTGCTGACCCATGCGACATACGCGACGACGAGCAATACCAGCAGACGCCCCGCCCAACCATAGCGCCACACGCGCTGGATGCACCAGCCCACGGCAACTGCAATCAACGGCGCACCTGTATACAGATAGCGAACTTGGGCACGCGTCAGTGCCTCGACGGTGGCAAACACTGCGACCACGGCGAGCCATGGGATGGCCACACGAGGCCGTTGCCACACCAGCACGGCTAGCGCTATAATCGCGGCGCCGATAGGGACTGGTGCTAAGCCGACGGTGAATGCGACCCCCAACTGTGCCAGGATTGCTGGACTGATGGGTTGGATGAGAGCGCTACCACTTGCGCCGACGTTCCCCAGAAATGTCAGATACAAGGGCAGTACGGCAACCCCCGCCACAACCACTGGCAGGGAGCGCCACCACCACTGCGGGCGGAAGCGGTCGGGTTCGGCCAGACGCAACGCGCTATACCAAACGGCCGCAATGAACGTTTCGCCGATGTGGGTCAACGCCACCACCGCGAAGAGCACTGCTGCCAACCACGCGGATTTTGCGGTACCCCGGGTGGTCAAGTAGGCAATCGCAAAGGTCAGCACGTGCGCGCTGATTTGCTGCATAAACGCCCAGTACAACACACTCGACGACAACGGCATCAGCAACACGAGGAACGCACCGAGCAGTGCAGCCCGGGGCGGGAACGACACCCGCTTGAGCAAAAGCCAGACGAGGAGCGCGATCGACGTCTCGGCGCAGACGATCATGAGGTGCATGGCAAGATGCGTCCCAAGCACTTCTGCGAGCGCATCGGAAACACGGTAGAACAGTGGCAAGATGACCGATTGGCGGCGCCCGAATTCGTACGGATGGGCGCTCATGGTCCATATCCCGGTGCGGAAGTCACTCAACCTCCGCAGATGGATTGCATACTCATGCCCCTCGAACGAAGGTGCCCGCATACCCCATAACCGCAGTAGGAGCATCCTCGCCCATCCCGTCAACAGGACTACGGGGAACCAACGACGCAACAGCCATACGGCGAGCGGGACGATGATCGACACCCCTGCGAGATTGCGTACCCACAACCCGGCGGCACGTGGGTTGCTCCACTGCATCACGGTTGCCATGAGCAACATCA
>CAIZHO010000328.1 GCA_903932805.1 uncultured Roseiflexaceae bacterium
CGGACGCGCATGACGTTGTTCGATTGGTTGGCGCATTATCGCTATGGCTGGTTGTCGATTGGATTGTTGTTGATTGTAGCGACGTTCGTGTTTGGGTCTGACCCCAACAACAGTGGTGTACGGGCATGGTTGACGATTGGCCCATTGACTTTTCAGCCCTCTGAGTTGCTCAAGATCTTGTTGGTGATTTTTTTGGCGTCGTACCTCGAAGAATACCGGAGCCAAATCGACGGTGGTGAGCGGATCTGGGGCATCCCATTGCCGGCGTTATCGGCATTGGTACCGTTGCTGGTGATGTGGGGTATGGCGATGTTGTTGATTGTGTTGCAGCGTGACCTCGGTGCTGCACTGATGTTATTTAGCGTCTTTTTGGCGATGATCTATGTCGCGACAGGGCGTGGCTTGTATGCGCTGGGTGGGGTGCTGGCCTTTGTGGTAGGGGCGGTGGTGCTGTACCGGGTGTTGCCGATTGTCCAGCTCCGGGTTGGATTGTGGTTGGACCCGTGGACCCAAGAGCGTGGGTACCAGTCGATCCAGGCGATTTTTGCATTTGCGTCGGGGGGCATCGTCGGGAGTGGGATAGGCCAAGGGATGCCCGGGATTGTGCCAGCGGCACACACCGATTATGTGTTTGCGTCGATTGGTGAAGAACTGGGGTTGCTCGGTGCGGTCGGGGTATTGTTGGTCTATTTGTTGGTGGCAGTGCGCGGGTATGGGATTGCGGTGCGCCTGACGGGTCAGTTTTCGACCTTTGCGCAGTTGTTGGCGGTGGGCTGCACGACCATTCTGGTGGTACAGGCGTTCATTATTATTGGTGGCAATGTGCGGTTGATTCCGTTGACGGGGATTACGTTGCCGTTTGTGTCGTACGGCGGTTCGGCGGTGCTGATGAACTTCGTGGTGATGGCGTTGTTGGCACGGGTATCGGTGTTGCAACGGGGGGTGGGCGAACGTTCGTGATGTGTGCGGCGCTGTGCGTGTAGAACGCGGTGAGTATCTGCGCCGGCAACATGACCCCCGCACATCGGCTGTGTGCTGCGGTGGACGACCGGGAACGGGAACTGTTGTGTTGCTGGGTGGTGTGTCGGGCGTATGCACTGGCCCGGGAGTGATGGAGGTCGGTGTGGTGGGTGGCGGGCCCGCACATTTCCCATGACTGCCTGTCGGGAGCGTACGTGCGATTTGGTATGATAGAAGCACAGCAACCGAGAGGAGCACCACGTGACGACCTTGCTATTGATTCGTCATGGCGCGAATGACTGGGTGCATGGGCGTTTGGCGGGGCGCATCCCGGGGATCCATCTGAATGAAGAGGGGCGGGCACAGGCGGTGGCGGTGGCGCAGCGGATCGCTGCGGTGCCGTTGGCGGCGGTGTATGCGAGCCCATTGGAGCGGACGATGGACACGGCCGAGGCGATTGTCGCTGGCCGGGACCTGCAGATTACGCAGGTGCCCGATCTGCGTGAAGTCGATTATGGCGAGTGGCAGGGTGCCGAGCTCAAAGTGCTTTATGAAGACAAACGCTGGCCGGGTGTGCAGTATTACCCGAGCGGTACGCGGTTCCCCGGTGGCGAAACGCTGGGCGAGTCGCAGATGCGCATGGTGCGGACGCTGGAGGGCTTGCGGGCGCAGCACGGCGAGCACGAAGTGATTGCGGTCGTGTCGCATGCGGATCTCATCTAGCTGGCGTGTGCGTATTACATCGGGATGCACATGGACTTGTTCCAACGGCTCGAAATCGGGACGTGCTCGGTAACGGCCTTTCGGTTCACGCCGATGGGGCCGCGCTTGCTGGCATTCAACGAGATGGGGACGTTGGCACATGTGATCCCCAAACCACCCGAGCCACCTGTCGCGGAGTCTGCAACAGGAGAAGCGACGAATCCATGAACTACACCTATGAATTTGACCCTGCCGGGCATTTGACAGTGGGGACGGTCGGCAAACCGGGCCAGCGGACATTTTATATCCAAGCGCGCAAAGGGCGCGAGATATTGACATTCACGGTCGAAAAAGAACAAGTGCGTGCACTGGGGCAGGCGTTTGATCGCTTACACGACGACATTGTGAGTAATAATCCGTTGGTGTCGACGAGTGATGATGCGGTGTTGATCCGCGATATGGGGTTGCTCGAGCCGTTGGAGCCGGTGTTCCGCGTGGTGCAGATGGGCTTGGGGTACGACGCCGAGCACGACACCTGTGTGTTGATTATGCAGGGCATGAGCGAGGATGAAGACGAGGAAGATACCCCGTCGGCGCGCATCAGCATCCCGCGCGAGCAGGTGCGCGGGTTGAGCCAGCATATTGCCGCGGTGCTCAACGGTGGGCGTGCGGTGTGCGGCAATTGTGGACGTCCCAAAGATCCAGACGGGCACTTTTGTCCGCAGATGAACTAGTCCGATGTGCTGATGGGGTAGAACGAATGAGCAATGAACGCCCGGCTGCCAGCGTCAACGAGATATTGGCATTTTTGACGTATGCCGAGCTGACGCCGCAGACCTCGATGCCGTGGAGCAGTAACGCCACCATCCTGTGTTTGGCGACGTACCAAGAGACGCAGGGATTGGTCATTTACAAGCCACAACGTGGCGAGCGGCCACTGTGGGACTTTACCCGTGGGACATTGTGCCAACGCGAGGCGGCAGCCTTTGTGGTGAGCAATGATTTGGGGTGGAACCTCGTGCCGCCGACGGTGCTGCGGGATGGCCCGTACGGGCTCGGATCAGTCCAGTTGTTCATCGAAAACGACGAACAAGAGCATTGGTTTACTATGCAAAAAGAAGGCGGCTACGAGCACTATTTGCCGATCTTGGCAGCGTTCGACATTATCATCAACAACGCGGACCGCAAGAGTGGTCACTGCTTGAAGGGTGCGGACGGCCGGCTGTGGGCGATCGACCACGGGGTAACGTTCCACCACGAGAACAAATTGCGCACGGTGCTGTGGGATTTGGCAGGGTCGCCGGTACCAGCGCCGTTGATGAACGATATTGTCTTTTTGCAGCAGCGGTTGACGTTGCGTGAAGGTCCGCTCAAGTTGCTCGAACAGATGCTCAGCGCCGAGGAGTTAGTCGCATTGCAGCGACGGATTGACCGTTTGGTGGCCAAAGGCAAATATCCACAACCCACGTCGGAGTGGAGTTATCCGTGGCCGCCGGTCTAGGGAACGGAACGGCGCTGGTGGCAGTCTGGGGAGAAAAGGAGCAATCATGACAACACTCGGTACAGAACAACGCCCGCTGTGGGTCGCGGTTATCGGTGCTGGTCCGGCGGGATTTTATGCAGTAGAGGCGCTCCTCAAAAACGATGCGCAGGTACGGGTCGACATCATTGAACGCTTACCCACACCGTTTGGGTTGGTGCGGTCGGGTGTTGCGCCAGATCACCAGTCAATCAAAGGCGTGACGCGCATCTATGACAAATTGTTGGCCGACCCGCGGGTACGCTATTTTGGGAATGTGTCGATGGGGACGGACATCTCGCACGACGAGCTACTGACCTACTATGACCAGGTTGTGTATGCGGTCGGGGCACAATCTGACCGCAAAATGGGCATCCCAGGCGAAGATTTGATCGGCAGTGCGCCGGCGACCAGCTTTGTGGGCTGGTACAACGGCCACCCGTATTATCGCAACTCCCAGTTCAACCTCGATGCGCACCAGCGCGTGGTGGTGATCGGCAACGGCAACGTGGCAATGGATGTGACGCGGGCGTTGGTTGCGCCGGTGGATGGGTTGGCGACGACCGATATGGCCGATCATGCGATCGCGGGACTGCGTGCCTCGACGGTGACGCAGGTGGTTGTCGTCGGGCGGCGTGGGCCGGTGCAGGCAGCGTTTACGACGCCCGAGCTGAAGGAATTCGGCGAACTCGACGGTGTCGATGTCATGCTGGATGCGCAGGATTTTGCGCTCGACCCGGTCAGTGCCGCACAGCTCGCCGAAAACAAGGTGGCGGGACGGAATCACGACGTGATGCAGGGGTACCTGGCACGGGGCATGCGTGGCGCTGCCAAGAGCATCCACATGCAGTTCCTGTGGTCGCCGATTGAGATTGTGGGCAACAACGGCCACGTGACCGGTGTAGTGTTGGAGCGTAATCAGCTCGTCGACGACGGGAACGGCAATGTCAAAGCCGAGGGGACCGGTGCAACACGCACCATCAGCTGCGGGTTGGTATTGCGCTCGGTCGGGTATCGGAGTGTAGCCTTGCCGGGAGTACCGTTCGACGAAAAGCGCGGGCTGATACCGAATGTGGACGGTCGGGTGATTGATGCAGCCAACCGGACACCCATCGAACGGACCTATGTGGTGGGTTGGGCCAAACGCGGACCGTCGGGTATCATCGGCACGAATAAGCCCGATTCGGTGGCGACAGTGACCAGTATGAAGGCCGACTGGGAATCGTTGCAGGGCATCGCCGATGCATATCGGGACGGTGCTGCAGTCGCGACCTTGCTCCACTCGCGGAGTGACCAGGTGGTGACATATGCAGGCTGGCAAACACTCGATGCCTACGAGACAAGCCGTGGTGCAGCCCAACAACGACCGCGCGTGAAAGTCGTTGATGTGAAGGAAATGCTTGAAATTATCAAGCGTTGAATCGACGCAGACACCCCCGTGTGCGTAGCACACGGGGGTGTTTTTGTGTAGCCACGGTCTAGGATGTGAGGTGGTATTTGGCGACCACCGGATAGTGATCGCTGGGGAACCGGCCTGCGGGGGACTGCAGGGTGATGATGTGGGCCGATTTGATGGCAAGTCGCTGGTCTGGGTCGCGGTGCATGATCCAGTCAATGCGGGCATCGTCGCGCTCGCCCGAGATGCTGGGCCAGGCAGCGCCGCGGAAGCCGTGGAAGGTCATTACCCCGGTACCGTCACGGTGGCCGGCAGCCTGCCAGCTGTCGACGAACCCGGCGGCGCGGGCTTTGGCGTGCACGGGGCTGTCAGGTGGTGTGTTGAAGTCGCCCATGACGATGGTCGGGAGATGCGCCAGATACGCAAGCTGTTGGGTGATGACGTCGATCGAGGCGAGGCGTGACTGGGCGCCGATATGGTCGAGGTGGGTGTTGCAGACGCAGATGTCTTGGCCAGTCAGACGGTGGCGCAGCACGACATAATTGGCCACACGCATCCACGAGGTGTCCCACGAGCGGGAGGGGACATGGGGCGTCAGAGAGAGGTGAAATGCGCCTGCAGACTGCAGGTGGAAGCGAGTGGTGCGCCAAGCGATGGCGGCGTATTCGTATGGGGCGTGGTTGCCGTACGGCAAC
>CAIZHO010000329.1 GCA_903932805.1 uncultured Roseiflexaceae bacterium
GGTCAGCACTCATTGCCCAACTCAGCATCAACAACGGCACAATATAGTACAGCTGTTTGTCAACCATCGATATTTTGTACCCAGCCATCAGAAAGATAATCGCAACCACATACCAGGCTGCCGCAAATGTCCATAAGGTGCGGTGCTTCCACATGAGGATGTAGGCAGGGATGACCATGAGTACGGGCATGTACAATCCGTAGTACAGATACGGATTTTGGACGAAATCATATCGCAGCGCAGGAAAAAAGTTCGTAATATACTCGTCGAACGGTGCCCGCACGACCCCTATTGATGCGGTCGATTGTGTGCTTAACTGCAAAAAATACGGGATCGTGCGTTCAATAATGGGTGGGATATACAGCCCATAATAGATGATGGTTGCAATCAGCAAACCGCCATAGGTCGCTGCCAAGATGCGCCCGCTGGTGGGTTTGTTGCTTGTGTTGGGGACAACCCACAGCAAACCGGCCAAAATAGTCACAAAGAGCACATGGAATACTGCCGCTACCGTATACGACAGCATGGCCGCAGTTGAAATGAGGACGACCGCAACAAACACCCGTCGGTTGCCGAGACTGCGCCCCGCTACCAACAAGGCAACAGTGGCAATCAGCATCCACCACAGTCCAGTCGTGGTGGGGACGTTCCCCCATGCATGCAACAAGAACGTGACCGGCGTGACCGCGTACAGCAACGCAGCCAGCCACGCCACCCGTACGCTCAATCCGGCGTGGCGGGCTATCACCGCAATTAAGAGAATGCGTGAGGCATCAAGGAACGTATTGAATATGGTTGCGGAGACTTCGAGGCTCCAGGGGAACACGAGAAACACCAAACTGGCAAAGTGGATAAACGGCGAATACGGAATCATCGGGCGTTCTTCACCCCACTCCGTAATGGGCATGACTGATTCGGAAAAAGCGCCGGGTTGATAGAACTTCGCAAAATCCCATGTTGTTGCGATTTCTCGTACTTTGTCCATGTGCCAGCTGATGTCGATCGGCCGCATGATCGGGTAGAGAATCCCGCCGCCTTTCACCCAGATCGTCAACAAGACCAACCCCACCAAGAGTTGCTTGGTTTGTATGGGCAATGGTGTGTCATCGGTCAGCCAATCGAGGATCCGGAACCACAGTGGGACTGTTAGGATGCTAATGACGAAGAGTATTACGAGGTGTGGGTACCACATACCCAGGTAGACGCGTTCAAACAACATCGGCACAGTAAAGCCGACGGCGACAACAATCCCAAGTCCACGATGGGGCAGCTGCAGTGCGATAGCTGCACACATTACCAAAAGGACCAATACGGGGATACTGAATAGACGCAGTGGTGCATCCTGGATACCGCTGCCAATTGAAGTCGGCGTTATCCCAACGCGTGCAATCGCTACGCCTAAACTGCGGGCATCGGCATCATTGTTGCCCCATGTGTCACTAGTGAAAGCCACATTGATGTCGCCACCCGCGCCAGACGTCGGAGCAAGCAAATAATGATACGCACGGAATCTGCCATCAGCCGTCGGGATTGATGGCAGCGTGTCATCTCCAACACGGATACCTGCTTCGAAAGGTTTGTTATCCGGATGCGTCGGCATCATCGTTGTCGAAAGAACCCACCACCCACCACTGACGCCTGGGAAGTACGCGGTCGACAGATTTTTGCTCCAGCGATATGCAGTAATCGCTGTCAGCGATACGTTGTTGACGGTGAGCGGTGGTGGTGTCGATTTGTCGTCGGGGATGCTAAGGATGCGAATAACTGCACCGCTGGTCAATGGAGCACTGTCGGGAACGATAACGCCAAAACTGCGGTTACCACCACTATCCCGTGCATCGAGTATACGTGCGTTGTCCACGAAAACCGCAAGCAAACGTCGTTTGAGCCCCTGCGGGAGTGCATCTATCGTAAACTCAATCGCCCGTGGGTGATTCTGTGAGCTAGGGACGATCGCTTGGACTTCATTTGGTGCGACTTGGGTAAATGTCAACGCCAAACGTGGTTCTTTGGCGGTGTATTCGCGGGCATGGAAGTTGTCTATCTTGAGCGCGGCACGCGGCTGCACAAAATCAATCGTTGCTGCGGTGCGAAGGGGACTAAGAACAAGAACCAAAACGATCGACAAAAGGAAGATCAGCGTCAGCGATTTCCAATGTGGGACGAAAATAACCATTGCATTCCTTTGACGCAGTACCTAGTCGCAAGTCATCTCTATACAATAATACATTCTAAACACGTCATGCAAACAGTGGGATTCGCAGGTTTCCTGATTGTTGAGAGGTTACATATGCAAATATGTGTACACGCGTTCCCAAAAACGCACCATCACGATGGTTGGGACGCCGATACCCAGCGTGATTGCGTAGATTTTTCCTGCAGTTCCACGTACCGAAAGCATGGAAAGCGCGCGCATGGCAATCAACAAGAGGAATGGGTACACCACCATCGACCAGCGAACCGTCTGATCACGGAACACCAGCACACCAATAGAGAGCACCGCAACGACGAGCGCAGGGATTACGATATCAACGCTCCGTGCACGCACGTTTCCGATGAGGCCAATAATCGCTAGACTCAATACCACGGATGGTAACGCACTCGGGATGACCGAAAACTTCGTTACCAAAGAGATGTCGGGCGGACAACCGGGGTACGTTGCTGACTGCCCTACTAACCCGCTATAGGCGCTGTATGTCAGCATCGCCGCAATAAGCACCATACTGCCGGCAGCGAACAACATGGGACGCGGTAGGCGGCGCGTACGGACAGCGGTGTACCCAAGAATGATGAGCAATGTTAATCCGAAGCTTAACGCAATGCCGGTGTGTGCGAGCAATGCAGCTGCACCGAAGAGAGAACGTTGTGCCAATGAAGCACGTTCGTCGTACCAGGAAACGACCGCAATGAGGAGTACTGCGAGCCCCCAAGCATTGGAAAGTTCGCCAATGTGCACCGACTGCAGGAACGGCATGCTCCATGATGCCATCAGGAGAAACACACCTGCGGTCCAATTGAAGCCCGTATCGTTCCGCTCCACACGGAACAGATACAGCAATGCGCCGACATGGGTGACCACCGCGCCAGTCATAAGCAGTGCAATCGCCGCATCACGGTTCCATGTGTTTACCGCGAAGGGAGCCGCCATGATATACACAAAGGGAGGGTACGGTACCGTGAACGCACCTGCTTCACAGGGCAATTCAGCAATCTGAAAAAGATTGCCTCGCATGACATCAAAAAGCATGCGGGCATGCATTGCACCGTCAGACGTGTACAAAAACGGGCTGCGTAATGCAATCAACGGCACGCAGATGCTGACTGTGGTGAGCCACCACCAACGCGTCCTGTCTCTGGATTCGGGAATGATAACGCGGACAAGGATTAACGCGAATACTGCGGCCAAAAGAACAGAATCAGCGATTGCTCGACTATGCACATGCCACCACAGGGGATCTGCAAGCCAAGCAACACTGTACAGTAGTACAACTCCAGCGGAATACCAATAGTGACCCCGCGTACGCCAAGTAGCAAACACCGCCGACAGTACGACAAGGACCAGTGCTCCTATCACAAGTTGTACGGGGCGCCACGTCCCTGTCAGCGGACGTAGGGTTGATTTGGAGAGCATTACGCCGAGTTCCCGTCGATCATCGGTCACCGGTAGGCGAGCACTGATTACACTGATGCCTGCACGTAGCCCGTTACCGCTTACAAGAACAGAAACAATACGGCGGCCACGGAGCGGAGCAACGTTCGTGAGTGCCGGCTCTACCCATGTCAGGGCCACCCCTTGTTGTGCGCCCCATGCACTGGCGTCAATATGTGACGTCGAAACAAAATACCCACGCCCCACAAATGGCCACTGAATGCGCCATTGCGGGGTCGACCAGCGGTATGCGGGGGTAGTGGTCGGATCCCAGTTGTCCGGTTCGGGTGGCCAAAATCCGTTGATGAACGGCTCGTCAAGCCCGCGACGCACTGTCTCAGCGTCGCCACCTATCGAGACCGAAAAAGGACGTGTGTGATGGAACACAGTCACCCACACCATCAATAAACATGCACAGATGCATGCCACCACACCGAGGCGTTGATGCTGTGCGCGTAATGTGGAGCGTAATGCGTTACGTACGGTGTACATGCAAATTATTCGTGTCCGAGTTAGTGTGCATGTAACTCTCGTATATAGAGTTCAGCATAGACACCATTCAGCATCATCAGTTCATCGTGTGTGCCATATTCCACGACACGTCCTTCTGCCAAAACAACAATCACATCAAGGTTTTTTACTGCCGAAATCTTTTGACTAACCATGATTGTTGTTTTGCCTGCACGCGCCGCGGACACTCGCAATACGATATCATTTGCGGTGTGTGCATCGATGTTCGACAGTGCATCGTCGAACATCATGACCGGAGCATTGGTAATGAGCGCACGTGCGATTCCGAGACGTTGCTTCTGGCCTCCTGACAACATGGTTCCACGTTCACCAACGATGGTCTCGAGTCCATCGGCGAGTTGGGCAATATCGCGGTCAAGGCAAGAAACACGGAGTGCTTCTGCGATATCCTCGTCGGGTGCTGCCTGGACCCCTAAGGTGATGTTTTCACGCAGTGTCATGCTGAACAAAATATGTTCTTGGGGGACGTATGCAAGCCCACTGCGGAACGATTCGAGCGATAGGTTGCGTACATCAATGTCATCGTACATGACGGTTCCCTGGTCTGGATCACGCATGCGCATCAGTAATGACAAAAGACTACTTTTGCCCGATCCTGTCGGGCCGACAATACCGACATGCTGACCAGCGGGGATATGTAGCGAAATATTGCGTAATACCGCTGTTCCATCTTGGAGCCAAGAGGCATCCGTAACGAGAATGTCCCCGAGCGGCACATGGTTGATGGCAGTTGGGTTATCGACGACTGACGGGATTCGTTGTAACACTGCACCGATTCGGCCTGCAGTTGCACTCCCTTGCTGTAAAC
>CAIZHO010000330.1 GCA_903932805.1 uncultured Roseiflexaceae bacterium
CGTCGCGAGTGGCATCCCCGTCCCCGGCAATCTCGGCGGGTCGACCCATACCTATGAGGTCGCCCGCGGGCTTGCACAGCGCGGCCACGAGGTGCATGTCGTCGCAGTCACCCGCGAAGGGCGCACACAGCTCAAACATCTCTGGCGACCCGCAGTACTCCAATACGATGGCTTTACGATTCACCACATCGATATCCCCAAAATAGCCTCACTCCTCACCGTATTGCCTATCCTCCGTTTGGCGCGTGCACTGCAACCCGACGTCATCATCGAGCGCTATTACAACTTTGCCGGTGCGGGTATGATTGCAGCCCGGGTTTTGGGCATCCCCACGCTTCTCGAAGTCAATGCCCTCATCATCGACCCACCCAGCGAACGCAAACGCCGACTCGATGATCGGCTCGGTGGGCCGATGCGCCGCTGGGCAACCCGCCAATGTCGCTGGGCCGACGCAATCGTCACCCCGCTCCACACCACGGTCCCCGCAGTCATCGATCGGACGCGCATTCACGAGCACCCCTGGGGCGCCGATGTGGACCGCTTTGTGCCGGCCGATCCACCGCACGACCCAGCACTCCCCCCGACCATCATTTTTATTGGTTCGTTCCGGGCCTGGCATGGTGCCCGCCATGGGGTCGCCGCAGCCCGACGCGTCCTCGACGCGGGCGTTGCCTGCCGCTTTGTGTTTGTGGGCTCCGGTCCACAACTCGCCGAGGCCCAAGCGCTGGCTGCAGGCTACCCCGACATTACCTTCCGCGGCGCCCTCCCCTATGCCGATATGCCGGCTGTCATCCAAGCAGCCGATATCGGTATCGCGCCGTTCGACACCAGTGCACACCCTGCCCTCCAAGCGGCCGGCTTTTATTGGTCACCGCTCAAAATCCACGAATACATGGCCTGTGGGCTGGCCGTCATCACCAGTGATATCGTGCCCCTCGACCGGATTGTACGCCACCAGTCCGAGGGCCTGCTGGTCCCCGAGGGAGACGACACGGCCCTCGCCGATGCAATCATCACCCTCGTCGCTGACCCTGTCACCCGTGCACAGTATGGCGCTGCGGCGCGTGCCCGGGTCG
Organism: uncultured Roseiflexaceae bacterium; assembly: GCA_903932805.1. Lineage (GTDB taxonomy): Bacteria > Chloroflexota > Chloroflexia > Chloroflexales > Roseiflexaceae > UBA965. The sequence goes on from CAIZHO010000330.1 coordinate 1,077, forward strand.
TCGCCGCCTACTCATGGCAACAGCATTGTGCTGACCTCGAGGCAATCTTGACCACGATACAGGCGCAACGCACCCGCTAGCTCGCATCCTTGACAGCGCCCCACCCACCGGCTACAATGCTGGTGATGGGCGGGAGTGGCGCAATGGTAGCGCATCTGCTTCCCAAGCAGAGGGTTGCGAGTTCGAATCTCGTCTCCCGCCCCATTTGAACTCGGCTCGTGCCGAGTTTTTTCTATATCAACGAGGGCACTATGATCGCACGAATCCACGGGACCATCGTTGCATCAACTGCCGATTCGGTCATCGTCGACACCCACGGCATCGGCTACGAAATTCATCTGCCCCGCACGTTGCTGGCCAGCCACTCCGTGAATGATGTGGTCACCTTCTATACCTCGTTCATCGTCCGCGAAGACAGCCACACCCTCTATGGGTTCGCGTCGCTCGACCAGCGCAGTCTGTTTGGACAACTCATCGGCGTGACCGGCATCGGTCCCAAGGTTGCACTCAGCCTCTTGTCGAGCCTGAGCGACAATGACCTGCGCGTCGCCGTCGCCACTGGTGATGTCACCCGCCTCAGCAAAGTCCCCGGCATTGGCAAAAAGACAGCCGAGCGTCTCATCCTCGAGATGAAGGGCAAACTCGACCTGCGCGGTATCGCTGCAACCCCAACATCGGCCCGTGACAGCGACGTCATCGACATCTTGCAAGGGCTGGGGTACAGCGCTGCCGAGGCCAATGCAGCGGTCTCGAGCATTGCTGCAGACGCCCCCGAAGCCCTCGACGACCGCATCCGCCTGGCCCTGCGCTACTTCGGTGGCGTCTAGACGAAAGGACTGCCCATGCGCCTCTTGTTATGGGACATCGACGGGACGCTCCTCTACTCTGGCGGCGTCGCGGGCGAAGCCATGCGGGCAGCCATGACTACCCTGTTTGGCCAACCCTCCAGTAACGATCGCCGTGAATACGCCGGCAAAACCGACCAACAAATCATCATCGAAACCAACCCACACCTGACCCCGCAATACATCGCCGACCAACTCGACGCCTTCGCTACCGCGTACATGGCCGAACTCGCGGAACGCCGCGCCGAAATGGCCAGCCGCGGCCGTGTCCTGGCTGGTGTTCCCGCCGCCTTGGCTTACTATCAACAACGTGCCGACGTGCGTCAGTCGGTGCTGACCGGCAATATGCAAGCCGTCGCCGCCATGAAGCTCGAGCTGACCAACCTCAGCCCATATATCGATATGTCGGTCGGCGCGTACGGCAGCGACCACGCCAAACGAGTCGAACTGCCGCGCTATGCCATCGAACGTATGCACGCACACACCCCGCATCGCATCACGGGCGCCGACATCGTCATCATCGGCGACACACCCAACGACATCGCCTGCGGCAAGGCCCACGGCGCCCGCACCGTCGCGGTCGCCACAGGCCCGTTCAGTGTCGCCGATTTGGCAGCCCATGCACCCGATGCAGTGCTGCCCGATTTGTCCGACCTCGATGCAGTCATCGCCGCAATCGGCTAATACCGCTGTCTGAGCAGTTCCCCCCACGCCGTCATGCCGGTGATCAGCTTCGATTCGGACTGCGCCGAGAAGTTCACGCGGGCATGATGGTGTTCTTCGTTGAGCGGGAAGAATGTCGCGCCCGGCACATACGCCACCCGTGCCTGCGGCAACACCACATCGCGCATGAACTGCGCCGTGTCGAATCCCGGTCTGAAGCTCACCCACGTAAACAGCCCACCCTGCGGGATGGTATAGGTCACGTCCGCTGGGAACGTCTCGCGGATGGTCTGCACCATCAGATCACGCTTGCGCCGGTATGCCGTGCGCAATCCGGCAATGTGCCCATCAAGGTCATAATCACGCATAAACAGCGTCACTATGGCCATGTTCAAGGTGCTACATTGCGTGTCGGCCGCGAGCTTAAGCAGCGTCAGCTTGTCAATCAACGGCTTGGCGGCCACCGCCCAGCCTAACCGCAGGCCTGGGACCAGAATTTTCGAAAAACTGCCCAAATACAACACCCGCCCCTCGGTATCCATACTGCGCAACGTCGGCAGTGACTCGCCCTCGAAGCGGATTTCGCGGTATGGGGTGTCTTCGATAATCATCACATCAAAGCGATTGGCGAGCTCGATCAAGCGTTTGCGCCGCGGGAGGCTCATGGTCACGCCCATCGGATTATGAAAGTCCGGGATCGTATAGATGAACTTCGCGCCGGGATGGTGGAGCAAGGTCGACTCGAGGACGTCCA
>CAIZHO010000331.1 GCA_903932805.1 uncultured Roseiflexaceae bacterium
CGAACTTGGCGTTCAGATCCTCAAGGGCGCGGGTGTAGACCTCGCCGCTGATCGCCCCGGCGCGGTAGAGCGTCTCGACCTTTTCTTGCTCGGCTGCGAACTTCTCCGCCTCGGTGCGCGTGCTCTCATAGAGCCGCGCAGCCTCTTGCAGTTGGCTTGATGCACCGCCTCCAGAAGGCTGATCGGAAGACCGATTAGTCGATGGAGCAAACGGCGATACTTTACCCGCCCCAAGACGCAAGCGTTCCGCTTCTGCCGCTATTCTATTATAATTAGGATCTCTTGGGTCCAGCACGAGCCCTCTAGGAGCTTCATATCCTCCCGCCTTTAGGCGAGCGGCAAGTTCCACGCTGATCCCAAGTTGAGAAGCAAGCTCTGCTGCGCTTGATGCTGCCGCGCTGATCCCGCTAGAAATATCAAGGCTTTCGAGATCAAGCCCAGCGAGCGCCGCGTCGAGCAGCGCGTTGTAAAGCTTGATCCCTTGGTCGGATGTCAGGCCGAGCTCATCGGTCGCCTCGCCAATAGCTTTTGCAAGATCCTGCGTCGCGGCAACGCGCGATTCGGTCGTGTCAGCAGCCTTGACGGCTGTCATCATGATGACGAGGTTCGCTGCTGCTTGCTCGGTGACCCCGAATGTCGCTGCAATTTGTTTCAGCGCAAGGCGATACTCATTAAGCTGCGAAAACAGCTCTTCGTTCGCGGCCTTGCGAGCGTCAAGTGCGGTGAGTTCTTCATCGTTTAGGGTAGACGTCCCCGCTTGAACTTGGGCGATTTCATCCCGCAGTTCCGCTTGATCTGCCAGCGCTTTGTTTAGATTGATTGCGTTATCAAGTGCGGTTGAGAAATCGAGATCGGCAAGACCCGCCCCCATCGCGACGACAACCGCCCCGGAGGCTGCGCGGAAGGCGCGGTCCGCTTCGATTTCGGCAATCTGCCTCTGGATCGCGAGGAGCTCTTGCGCGGCCGCTGCCTGAGCGCCGTATTGCGCAGCGAGGTCTTGCAGGCTCTGCCCCTTCTGCGCTGCGTTGAGGCGCTGCATCGCGTCCTCAAGCGCGTCCATCTTCTCCTTCAGGTCTTCCGCAGCGTCGGCGGTGTCAAACAAGGCCGGAGCAAACGACAGGAGCGCACCGATTGCAACGCCCGCAATCGCACCCAGAGCACCAAAGCCCCCGAGAAGCTGCGGAAGCTGCTGTCCGAGCACGCGCGAGGCGGCAGTCCCGCCCTCCATCTGCACGATGATATCTGAAAGCTGGAAACTCGCGTTCTGGATCGATGACGCGTTATTCTTGAACGCGCTGCCGACGCGCCCCATCGCTCCAGCAATCGGACCCCCTGCGGTCGTGACCTTGCCTTGCGCGCTGGCGAGCCCCTTGAGTTGATCCTCCAGCTTGTCGGCCGAGCCTGCCGCGCCCTTTGCCGCGTTCTGAAATTGCCCGAGTTGCTGTGCGGATTGCGCCGCGCCCTTGGTTTGAACCTCGACGCCCAGAGATACGATGTCCGTCACGTCCTTGCCCTCTCTTGGTGCCACAAAGCATCGAGTTCCGAGATCGTGTCGACCTCGAGGGGCGTGAAGATCCGCCCGGTGAGGTGACTATACGCCAAGACCTCGGAAAAGACTATCGGTGCGTCAGCCTGTCGTGAGCGGTGAAGCCGCAAGAACGTCGCCCACAACTCGCTGGTCGTCTTCGGCAATGGCGGGATGTCGAGCTCGTGCGGCCGGATCCCGGTCGTCTTCTCAACATGCTCGTAATGCTCGCGCAACGAGATCCCGTCCTTGTCCTTCTGCGAGAGCCGGAAGACGCCCTCGGCGTGCTTTAGGAGCTCGCCGAGGTCTCGACGAAAAAATTTGCGCGGGTCGATGCTGCCGCAAAAACGTCATCGCGCAGCCACGACGGGAACTTCGGGTAAATCTCGGCGGCGTCCGTTACATTCGGGCGCTTGCCCCCGGCGGTGATCGACCAGCGCGCCGTAATCCTGGCCAGGAACGCGATCAGCTTCTCGGTCGGATCCTCAATGCCGAGACGCGCCACCTCAGCGAGCGCATTTCGATAGTGCTTGGTGTCGGCACCGTAGAGCTCGATCCATTGCGGAGATCCGTCATCGTTAGGAACGGAGTGCTTCGTGATAGGGTGCAAGACCTGATAGGTGTAGGTGTCGCGGAATGTGAGGTCGTAGAGGTCCATCAGATTTCCCTGTTATCCGTTAAAGCCAGCCCGTTTTGGGCAAGAATATCCATGAAGTGTGTGTAGGGATCACCAGTCACCCGGAAATCATAGATCAGCACATCAATCAGAGGCTGGGTTTCTGGCGTAGGGTTTTCCACCATGTCGATGAACGTCTGCGTCACGTCTGCACGGCACCCCCAGTGGGTCAGGACATCAGCAGTCATCAGAGGGACGCTGTAGGTGCCGGGGTCTGCGTCTACTGGTTGCCAGCCCATTTCAGCCGAGAGGTCGTTACCTGCTTGTCTGTAGGCTGCTGGGAGGATCAGGACTGCTGAAATCATAGTGTCACCTCGGAGGTTTTAGATGCCAGATAGGTTTCCGTTGCGGTGATGGTCGAAGCATCGAGGTTAGCCCCGAAGCGGACGATCAGGCCATAGTCTCTTCCGTTGAAGGGTAGCAAGGTGCCGCCACGGCGACCAATGTAGAGCGGATAGGCCAGATAATTGCCTGTGCCTTGGTTTGCGACAGATTGCGCGACTTGGGTTCCGTTAGCATACAGCGTTGCGAGGTCGCCGGAGATGTCACCAAGACCAGTGATGACGTTTGTGATCGGAGCCGCGTAGCTTTGCGGAGTAGTAGTGGAAACGAAGGTGCTACCAAAAGAAGAAAACCCGTAATTAGAGGTAGCATTTGCCGAAGGGCCTTGCAGAATAAGTCTACCCGGTTGCCCGTCAGGGCCAAATTCGGCAATAATTCCCCTCGCAGCATCACTCAACTTCCGCACACCAGCAAACACCTGCGCTTTATCAATGCCGGGGGTAATCGTAGGTGTCGCAAAACTATCGTCAACGCCGTCGTACTGGACATAGTGGACGGTAGGTACACCAGCCTCAGTAACGTCAAAGGCAGTCCCTACGCGCTGGTAGGCTGTTGCTGTTGATCCTACTTCGAGTTGTGCCAAGGTAACGCTTCCGACAACCGTTAGCGTCAGGCTTGCGGCTGTAGGGGTGAAAGTCAGACTAACCCTATTGCTTGCCCCAGTACCTATTAGAGGCCCTGCTATAGACGCCCCAGTGAGCGTGACAGTACCTGTTCCAGTGAACGCCAGAGTGTGCGCTACGGCTGTCACAGTAAGGCTCTGGGTGGCCATAGTGTCAGTTGCAAGGAGCAAATTCCTCCGCCCAGTCTTAGGCTCAATCCCGTACGTGGGGCGGGCTGCATCCGTGGGGGCTACTGCGTGGTTGCCGAGGAGTTCCTTGACGGAGATGTTGTCGATGGTGATTGAGCCGGATGTGGCTGTGCTTGTCACCCAGAAATCCAGAACCGTCCCCACTCCAGAGGGAACAGACTGAAAGCGGAAAATCTGGTTGCCAACCGTTGAAGGGAGCGTTTGGAATGCGGAGGAATACGAGGCGCTGCTAAAACCCCCGAGCCTCAAGGCACCTGCGTTCAGGGTGTTGGAGACGACAGTGTATCTGATTTCATACGTCCGGCCAGAAACAGCAGCCGCTGTCGCAACCGTTGTGAGAGCAGAGTTTGCGCCAGTCGCGGTAAAAGTAGCCTGCCCACCAGAAACGGCCCAGCCAGTGCCAAGCGTCCAGCCAGTTCCCGACGAGAAATCTCCATTCGTAACCAACTCCGCACCCAGCGTCAGCCCCTTGGACTTATCCAACCGCAGACCAACAGTCTGTCCCGGTGTAGTCACAGGCGTAGTCCCAGCACGGTCTTGGAACATGGTGGTCAGGTCGGAAGGCTCCAGCCAGAAGCCTTGCTCACCAGCGGAGAACAGGGAAACTGGGCTGAACGCAACGCTGCCGCGCCGCCGACGATTGAGAAGGACGAGCGGCATATTCATAAGATCAACCCCGCAGGATGACGGTAACTGTCACGTTGTCAGCCGTCCCGCCCGAAGACGTGGGCTTAAGATATAGCGCCGCAGTCGAAAACTC
>CAIZHO010000332.1 GCA_903932805.1 uncultured Roseiflexaceae bacterium
CGGTCGTGTCGGCAGGGGACGCAACCATCTTGCAGTCATGTGCTCCCAAGACGCCGATGACGGTAGTGCCCAACGGCGTCGACACGCATTATTTTGACCGGTCTACGATTGATGTCGCGCAACCACACGCTGCTACGATTGCATTCAGTGGCACACTCGATTATCGTGCCAATGTCGACGCATTGGTTTGGTTCTGCGCCGACGTCCTGCCCCGAGTGAGCGCCAGTATCCCCGATGCGGCGTGTGTCGTGATTGGGAGACGTCCGGCGCTGGTGCTCCAAGCACTGGCTGCCCGTGGCGAGATAACGTTGACGGGCGAAGTCGAAGATACGCGGCCGTATTTGTGTGGGGCAGCGGTATATGTCGTGCCGATGCGCATCGGTGGCGGTGCACGACTCAAGGTGCTCGAAGCGATGGCGCTCGAGCTCCCGATTGTCAGTACGCGGATGGGGGCAGAGGGGATAGATGGGGTCCCTGCTGGGGTCATCCAGATTGCCGATGATGCCGAGTCGTTTGCACAGGCGGTCATAGCGGCGCTGCAACAGCGCGCGGTCGTCCCGGCGGCGCGTGCATTTGTCCAACGTACGTACGATTGGCGTGTTATCACCCCGACCTGGAATGGCGCATTGCAAAATACCATACAGCACGCCGCACAATAGCATCTGAAATTGTTACAACGAGAGACCAGTTGTGCATGGAACATCGTGCACACGAAGGGAACGGTATGAACGACCACCGCACCATGCTCGTCGAACGCATTTCCGAAGACGAAGGACTCACCGGCGACCTCGGTGGAGATGCCGCCGATGCACTGCGTGCATGGGCGTCTGAACAAGCAACCCAAGAAGCAGAATCACCGATGCTGACTGATGCACTCGTGACGCAACGCATCGGCATGATACGCACGGTCGCGCGTGCTGTGGCGGCCCGGGCAACGCGTGAATCGATCGATGTTGTCGCCGAGGCGCAACGCCAGTATGCCCTCGTGCGCAGTGCCCCCGATACAACCATGGCGATTCGTACCGGCCCCATGTCGTCGCCGCGTCGAGAACGGCCGACAGCCAAGCCGCGTTGGTGGCAGCGGTTGTTGTTTTGGCGGAGCACCAAATGAACACGAGACGTCGACGTTTGGATTGGCGTGGCATCGCACTGTTGCTTGTTATTTTGGTTGTTGTTGCGCTGTATGATGCGTTCCTGGTTGAAACAGACGCAACACTCATGGCACCGACCCAGACCACTCGTCCGACCGACCTCCCGCAGGTTGCAGTAACCCCTGTCGTCGGCGATGCCCTGCTGGTGTACATGACGACAGAAGAGCTGGTCTACCCCGATGTCCCTGCGGAGCGTACGATGCCTACGCTGTACACCGCCTTTCTGGCAGATATAGACGCCGCGCAGGCTTCCGTGGATATTGCTGTTTTTGATATTGATTTGCCCGAACTCGGCTATGCCCTGCTGGCTGCACATGCACGTGGCGTCACCGTACGGGTCGCATATGACGACGAAAATTTGACCGATGCACGGGTTGCCAAGTTGATTGGAAGTCTGCAGGATGCCAAAATAGCGGTCAGGGCTGATGAACGTGAGCCGTTTATGCACGAAAAAACGGCAGTTATCGATCGCCGCATTGTGTGGACCGGCTCGTGGAACATGACAATGAACGACACCTATCGCAACAATAACAGCATGGTGCGCATTGTGTCGCCCCAGATGGCCATCGGATACGTCGCCGAGGCAGACCAATTGATGTCAGGGCTGTTTGGGGTACATAAACAGAGCACTGCACCGCATCCGGTGATTACCCTCGGCAAGCGTACCGTTCGCTATGCGTTTTCGCCAGTCGACGCTATCAATGCGCAGGTGGTGTCGTTGATTGATGCCGCCAAAACGCAGATTCGGTTTATCGCTTTTTCGTATACGGACCCTGCGATCGGGGCGGCGATGGTGCGTGCCAAGAAGCGCGGCGTCGATGTACGTGGAGTCATGGAAAAGCAAAATGTACGAGGCACTGGTTCGGTGTTCCCATTGCTCCAAAAAGCAAAGGTCGATATCGTCCCTGATGGAAACTGCTACATCATGCACCACAAATCAATCGTGATTGACACCAGTACCGTCATCACCGGCTCGTACAACTTTACCAAGAGTGCCGAGAAATCGAATGACGAGAACCTGCTGATTATCAACGGCGAAGGGGTAGCAGCGCAATTCATGGCGGAATATGACCGTGTGCGCGAACGCGCTGATGCACCACAAGTCTGCAAATCGTAATGCTACGTCGAGATATCTTTGAAGAGAAGGAACAACCATGTCGCGACTGAGTCAGGTGATGGCGGTATTGATGGCGCTGCTGGCAATCGGTGCCGTACTGTTGGGACAGACATCAGCATTTGTGATGGGTGCGTTCCAGGGCGTGACGGAGTTTTTGCCTATTTCGTCTTCGGCACATCTGATCCTCATCCCGTGGTTGTTTGCCTGGGAAGAACCGTTGTTGCACTCGTTGACCTTTGATGTTGGGCTACATTTGGGTACATTGGCTGCTGTCATTGTGTACTTTTGGAGCGACTGGATGCTGTTGATCAAAGCACTGCCCGGCGTGGTGCGGGCACCGCAGACGCCGGGGAGCAGATTGCTCATCGCGGTGATTGTTGGGACGCTCCCTGCGGCTATTGTCGGGGTGCTTTTTCAGGATGTGGTCGAAGCATCGTTGCGCAATCCACTCCAAATTGCCATTGTTTTGGCGGTGATGGGTGTCGTCATTGCCTACGCTGATCGCATCGTGACCACCACCCGTGCACTCGAGCAGATTACCTGGCGTGACGCGCTGGCAGTCGGATTGGCACAGGCCTGTGCATTGGTTCCTGGCGTGTCGCGCTCGGGATCGACGATGAGTGCTGCCCGGGTCCTCGGGTATGACCGCGCTGCGGCTGCTCGATTTGCGTTTTTGCTGAGCATGCCGATTACGCTGGCAGCGGTACTGGTCAAATTCGAAGACTTGTTGGCGGTACCAGCCGATCAACAGTTCACGGTGTTGGTGGGGATTGTCACTGCTGCGGTGGTCGGTATGTTTGTCATCGATGTGTTGCTGCGGGTCATCCGCCGCATCGGGATGATGTGGTTTGCCTACTACCGGTGGGCCGTGGCACTGGTGGTCGTGGTGGTCTGGTATGTCCGCGGCTGACGACCGGTCACGGAGCCGCGTGCTATACTTCGAAGAGAGAAGAGACACACGGGTGAAATGGTATGCACGAACGATATGCAGCAGCAGCAATCCGCCAGCGATTACAAGCGATCGGTCTGACCGGTCAACAACTCGATGCCGCAGTCGCTGCGGTGCGTGACGGCGTCGATCCCGACGACGAACGGATTGTCATCACCGGGATGGGCGTTGCGGCTCCACTGGGTGTCGGCGTACCGACCTTCTGGAGCAACATGCTGGCCGGCAAAAGCGGCGTCGGGCCATGCACCTTGTACGATATCGGCGATGCGCCGGTGCGTATTGCGGCCCAAGTACCTGATTTTGACCCCAAGGTATACATGGATGCGAAAGAAGCTCGGCGCATCTCACGC
>CAIZHO010000333.1 GCA_903932805.1 uncultured Roseiflexaceae bacterium
GTATTCTGCCGATATCAGCGCCGTACGTGTCGGCACGCTGGGCGACATCGGGTCCGTACGAGTATTTTGTTGCAGCCCTTGCGTTGACCGTGCCCATGCAATTTCTGACATGGGTGTATATCTGTTTGCCGTTATTTCATGGGGTGTTTTTTGCACTCGTGTTGTATTACGGTATTGTTGTCCTCTACGGCAATTTTCGCTATGCTCTCCATGGTTTTATTGCCGCCGCGCTCGTGTTGTTGATCCTCGGCGATTCGCAGTATGGACCATTGCATGTTTCATTGTTACGCTTTGCAGAAGCCGAAACTGTCTTTATAGCGAGTGCAATACCGCTCTTTCTGGTCGAGTCGTATGTATTGCTCCGTTCGCCACGACTGCGTAATCTCCTCATCGTGACCATGATTTTGGTTGCATCAATCGGGTTAACGACTTCTGGCTATCTGCTCATCTTGATGGTGAACTGCATTGTTGCCGTGGCTGTGTTGTCTTTTGTGACCAACGCACGCTTGCAGCACCCGCAGTGGATTCTGCTCTGGATCAACGAATCGTCGATGCGTGTGGTCATGTTACTGTGTAGCACGTTGCCTGTATTGGGCTATTCGGTGTGGCTCCAGGTACCTGGTTCTGGTACCCCCACGACTACCAGCCTGCCAAAAACAGTATGGCCAGTGGATTTCTGGGGACAGGTAGCATTGTTGCAGACACCTCTGTTTCCCTTTACGACGGTGCTCATCGGGGCAACCGTGGTGATCGGGCTTTTCGTCCTCCGTCCCCGACTCCGTCGCCTGGTAGTCTTGTTCTATGCTGCGTTAATTCTGGGGTATCTCAATCCATTAGTCGCTCCTCGTGTCATTCAGTACATTACGCAGCCCAATACGTACTGGCAGATGTTCTATCTCGCAGTGCCACTGTTATTGATTGGTGTTGTCTCGGCCAGCGCATCACGGTTTCTGCGCTATCAGTTTCCGCGTTGGCGACAATTTGCGCTGATGTTCGCGGTGCTCTGCTACGTTGCCGTGTTATCCGATTCTCCTTCATCGTTGTTGCGCCAGACGCACGAACTCAGCAGTGAACGTATCGCCGAAGCAGGGCTTGAGCGGGCTTTGTGGAAGGTGTCATTGCCCGATTATGCCGTTGCCGAAAAAGTCTCGAGCATTGCCCCGCCCGGCCCAATGCTTGCACCGGAGGTGATAGCAGGTCCGATGGTAGTGATTTCTGCCCAGCATCCGCAACTTGCAGTCCGCTCTGAAGCAGAATTGTTTTGGGCTGATCTCGAGCAAAACCGCGAGCAGATGACCGCACGCGTTCAATCTGCGGTATTCTTAGATGGTCACAACCAAAACAACCGCTCCTTCCTCGAGTCTGAACTCCGCGCAGAAGCGCAGCGCATTCGTACGATCGTAGTACGGTCGACCGTTTACCAGCGTTCAGATGTGCGCACGTTGCTGGATTCGTACGCATTCGAGCAGGTAGGGATGCAGGGACTGTATACCATTTTGGTCAGAACTCCTGACCCCAAATAATCCCAAGGAACGGAGGCACTCATGGTGTATGAATTGCGGACGTACTGGGCACATCCCGGCAAAGAAGAGGCCATGCATGCGCGCTTTGCCAACCACACCATCAACCTGTTCCGTGCTCACGGCATCACGGTTGTGGGATTTTGGTCGCCCGTTGCTGCACGAGAGCTTCATGGTGATTTGGTCTATCTGCTGGCTTACCCGTCCCACCCAGAACGGGAGCGCATGTTCAACGCCTTTCGTGATGACCCACGCTGGCACGCAGCCAAAGCAGCCAGTGAAGTCGATGGCGTGTTGGTCGCCCGCGTTGACAGTGTCATGATGGATCCCACCAGCTATTCTCCAATGCAATAGAATCGAGCGTTCCATGCAGGTATTAATCATTGGTGGCACGGGTACCATCAGCCGTGCGATTGTGCGTGAGTTGCTGGTCCAAGGTCATTCGGTGACTGTGTACAACCGCGGTTTGCGCACCGATGCTCCGCCGCCCGAAGTCGAAGTCATCCGTGGTGATCGGTCGCAGCGTGCGTCCTTCGAAGCAACGCTCCAACGGCGCACATTTGACGTTGCGATAGACATGATTTCGTTCACCGCAGACGATGCCGTCTCCACGATCCGTGCGTTACCCAACATCGGACAGCTTATCCAAACATCGACCGTCATGACCTATGGTCCACCGTTCACCGCACTGTTTCAGGATGTTGATGCCCCCCTCAACGGCCGCTATGACGGCGGATATGGTGCCGGCAAAGTCGCTGCTGATGAGTATTTGCTCGGTCAAGCAGCGGCAGGCGGTACCCCTGTTACCATCGTGAAACCGTCGTTTACCTTTGGTCCCGGGCAACCACTCTTTCGCCAAGTCGATTGGGGTACCACCTGGATCGATCGTCTGCGCAAAGGCAAACCCATCATCGAGGCGAACGAAGGCGACAATTACTTTCAGTTTCTTCCTGCTGCTGATGCTGCCCGCGCCTATGTGGCATTGTGTGGCATGCAGGCGGCACACCAGCGCATCGTCCACGTCGTCAACCCTACGCCAACCACCTGGCATCAATGGCACACCATAGCCGCTGAGGCGCTTGGGGTGCAGCTCCAGACTGTGTCGGTACCATGGGATGTCTTGGTCGCCGCTGATGCGAAACGCTACAGTGCATTGACGACGTGTTTGGGGCATACCCAAATCTTTTCACCACAATCGTTGCTTGACCTCGTCCCCGATTGGCAACCCCAAATTCCATTGTCTGCTGCTGTCGCCGAGACCATCGAGTGGCTCACCGCAAATCATCGTATAGATGACTGCGCAACGGACCCGCTCGAAGATCGGATTATTGCAGCAATGCGCCAGCTCCGCGGTACGTTCCAGACTGCATAGAAAACGCGCGCCGCGCGCCGCTGCCATGCATCACAACAGCGGTAACAGCGGTGGTCACCCACTGGATTGCCCCGCGTCGTTCAAAACAAAACGCCCGTTGCCACTGGCAACGGGCGGTTCCATTTTTCAGCGCAGCACCCGTGCCAAGAACGGGTATGCGGCGGTCCCGTGGATCTCGTGACGCCCCTCGAAGAAATCCGTTTCGACCTGCTGACTCGCACCAAACACCGCATAGTGCGCCATCGTCTGTTGTGTGGCGCTTCGGACTGATGCAATCGGGAAGATCGGATCCTGTATGCCTGATTCGATCAACAGCGCGCGTGGTGCCAACAATGCAAGAAGGTCGGTCATTTCGCCATGTGCCGCTAACCCGGGCACGACATTACACGCACAATGGTGCATCGCAAAAATGCTCTCGCGCCAATTCGACACATATCCGCTGATGACCATTGCTTTGATACGGGTGTCGACTGCCGCAGAAAACAATGTGTGCATCCCGCCGCCCGAGATCCCCATTGCTCCGAGGCGGTCTGTGTCAATGTCGCTACGGGTCCCGAGATAATCCACCAGCCGCACTGCATCGTGGACCCGCATGGCCGGGACCGAGCTGCCCAAGTGGAACGCCAACATCGCGGTATGGTGGCATGGATTGGGCTCTTGTTGTCCCATTGCCCGATTTAAGTGCGCAAAATCAGTCGTCCGTTCACCAAAGCAGGTAATCTCAGGAGCAACCACGGTGAATCCCGCACGACATAACGCAACACCAAAATCACGATGATAGCCATCCGGCACCGAGCGCTCCGTGCCATCTTCCCAGCGCCCGACGATGTCGGCTACGCCATACCCATGCCCTGCAAACGCCAAGACAGTCGCCGGGTTACGGGTGTGTTTGGGGTGCAGGATATACACCGGCATGAGGGTTTTTGGCCCGGTGCGGATGATGAGCTTTTCTCGCACATATGTCCCCCGATCGACACGCTCGAGGACGTGCGCTTCAAAAGGTACCCGTGCAAAGCGCGCCAGTCCGAGTGTCTCTGCAAATGCAGCCCGTGCACCAGACTGCCACGCCCGTGCGCTCTGTTCATCCGTTGCACGGAACGCATGTGGGGCAGCATCAGGTTGATACCATGGCCAGAGGGTATTGGCTGGTTGGATGTCAGGATGCTTCATAACCGCTCCTCGGTGATACGCGGATTTGCCCGCCCACCAATACGCATGTATTGGATTGTTCCATCGCTGTCTCGGATAAAATCGCCGACTTCGCCACGGCGTGGTTCATCCAAACAGAGAAAGGTGTCATCACCGATAAACTGCGTGCGGATATCGGGTACTGGTGGACCCGCAGGAGTCGTCGGAGTGGGGAACCCGCCCCGTGGATGTTCGTGGATAACCAACCCCGCTTGCCAGGTACTCACGCGAAACGACGACAACAGATTTTGGTAAGTTCCGGTGTATGCAACGAGCTCTTCTGTTGCACGCGTCTGAACGGTCGGGGGCGCGGGGGTGTAGTCGAGATAAAGCGCCAGTGCAGAGCTCCATGCAGCATCGTGAACAATGTTCCCCAAGTCGCTGTTGGTCAGGATTGCGATGGCAAAGTTCCGCTCGGGGACGAATCGGAACAATGCTTTTTGCCCTTTTGTTGCACCACCATGCCCAAAACTGCTGAATGGTCCGTGGTTGCGGCCAAACCAACTCAGCCCCATATCTCCACGTCCCCCTGCACTGAGCTGTGTCGTCCGCATCGCACCGAGCGTCTCGGGACGGAGGATGCCTGCGCCATCACCGAGGTGAAACGTGGCATACCGCATCATCGTCTCGGTGCTACATAGTACCCCACCAATCCCATTTGTGGCTCGTCCGACCGACCAGGGATGCGCAACGGTTGCAACACCGTCCCATGTCAAATGACCGACGGCATACGAACGAGTCATCACTGCATCGTCAGGATAAAAGAACGCTTCGTGCATCCCAAGTGGGCCGAACAGCCGCAGCGAAGCAAGTAGTTCATAGCTCTGCTTATGAATTACTTCGAGTAACCGCGCTGCTATGTGAAAGCCACCGTTGCAATATGACGAAACAACGCCCAACGGAGTAACCTGCGGTATGCGCGCCAGGCTTTTGACCATTTTGTCTAATGCATCGTTGCCGTTGCCGTACTGATTGAAGTAATCGCCCATCCATCCGCCGGTATGCGTCAACAGATGACGGGTGGTGACACGACTCGCCACACTCTCGTCCGCCAACTTCAATGACGGCAGGTAGGCCCGCACCGGCGTATCGAGGTCGAGACGCCCCGCTTCAACAAGCTGCATCAGTAATGTGGCAGTCATGGTTTTGGTTATTGAGCCAATCTGAAACAGCGTTGACCCGGTCACTGGCAACGGATGCTCGACGTTCGTTACGCCAAAGCCGGCACTCCATTGTTCGTCGCCGAACTTTACGGCGACGGATACACCCGGGACATTGAGTCTCTTCATGTCGGCAACGATACCTTCGCCCAACGCGCGAAAGCGTTTATCCTTGATTTTTTTCAGGGCACTGTCACGATTCATGTGAACCTCACCGATAGCAATTCAGGTACTCATATAGTACGACCTTTTTGTGTATTGAACAGCTCTCTACAGCCTGCAAAATCGCGTAGTCTTCACATGTGCAAACAAAAAGATTGGTATACTAGATAGAGTATTCGTATAAGCCGAGGAGCAATGCAATGGCGCGTATTCCTGTTGCGGTACAACTCTATTCTGTACGTGAAGAAGCCAAAAACGATCTCGCCGGCGTACTCAAGGCAATTGCCAAAATGGGCTACGAAGGCGTTGAGTTTGCAGGCTTCTACGGTCATGATGCCAAATCCGTCAAATCGATGCTCGACGCTACGGGGCTCAAGGCTGCTGGTGCGCATGTGGGCATCAACACCCTCATGGGCGACGAACTCCAACGCTCCATCGAATTCCATGCGACCATCGGGAACAGCTTTCTCATCGTGCCTGGTCTCGACGAATCATATACCAGCACGCGGGCTGGGTGGCTCAAAGCAGCCCATATTTTGAACGACGTCAGCAAAAAACTCGCCCCGCACGGCATGAAAACCGGATATCACAATCATTGGGTCGAATTCAAAGCGCTCGAGGGTGAGTTGCCCTGGGACACCTTCTTCGGCAATACAGACCCTGAAGTTATCATGCAGTTCGATACCGGCAATGCACTCGTCGCACACGCACCTGCTGCACCATTCATCGAGCGCTACCCCGGCCGCGCATTGAGTGTCCACCTCAAAGAACACTCCGAAACGAACAAAAACGCACTCATTGGTGACGGAGATGTGCCGTGGTCGACGGTGTTGCCGTTGTGTGAGCGCATCGGCGGCACACAGTGGTATGTCGTCGAGCAAGAGACCTATGCATATCCACCGATGGA
>CAIZHO010000334.1 GCA_903932805.1 uncultured Roseiflexaceae bacterium
CGGTCTGCGGGGGGTGTTTCGTGTGACGAGGCTACTCGGTAATGATGATTTCGCGCAGGTGGATATGCACCGAGACAAACTCGGGGACTTCTTGTTCGTAGAACGAGATGGACATCCCGGACATAGCGACAGCTTCTTGCAAATCAAACACCACCACCTGATCCAACTCCGCGGTGGGGAACGACTGTTCGTAGCTCTCCGTTCCTGCGGGACTGGTTACTTTGAGGATGGCAACGAAGTTTTTCATACCCGCCAAATTGAACGTCAGTTTTTTTGCTGGTACCGGCGTTGCAAACGCAATCTTGACATCGAACGGGTTTTGGTTTGCACCACGAATCATCGAATCATTGTTACCATCAAACAGATCTGGCAGCGATCCACCATCGATGGCCGATGACGTAACAGTCGCTTCGACAGCAGCGACGGACAACACCTCCTGTAGAGGCAGAGCACTGTCGGGTGCCGGGACCGGGGTTTTGTCGTTCCCTGTAGCTTCTGTGTCTGTTCGCTGCTCTTCTTGGGGAGTCTCACCTGTTTGTGGAGCCTGTGCCATATAGTTCGGATTGGCAATGCCGGTCAATGCAGCGCTAAAGAAGACAGGCACGCCTTCGTTTGTTGCATGCAGCATGGGTCGAAATTCATCGGCACAGGCACGCACATTCGGCGACGGGATCGCGTCATCGAACGACCATACCATGACTGCAGGCCGTGGTAATGCCGCAAGGCCCTCACAAGTCAGTGTGTCGCTTGGATCAAACCGTTTGAGCCGTTCTGGATTGTGCATTTGGATTTGGATGAACATCGGCTCGGGGGTCTCGTCACGCCATTGGCTACCGACAACATACACCGTTGTATCAGGTGACAAGCGCTCAACGAAGTGCAAGATTTCGCGTCCGATAGGTACATCGTTATAGGGCATCCCTGCAATGTATTTGACGAAGTAGCGATCAAGATTGGATTGCACCGAGACAAGCAATACCAGTGCCACAGCCCACACGGCATACCTGGGAGCACGCTTCTGCAACAGTTGGAAGAATTCGAACAATCCCATCGCTACAATCAGGTACACAAACGGTGCTGCACCCAGGCTGCGAGACGCTGAGGGAACTTGGTCCGGGTATTGCAGCACGAGGAGCGACGGTATGTGCAATGCTAGCAACGGCACTAGGAACAATGGTGCAAGCGCACGGCGTTGCTTGCGCAACAACGAAGCAAGCCCAACAACCAACAGCACGCTGCTGATGATGTCAATGTGTGCAAGCCCTTGGGGATTTCCCCGTGGCCATGGATCACCAGCGATAGAGTAGGCACCGACTGCACGCGCCACCATCAGTGGAAGATTCGCGATGGATCCTTCGTCACTGGCAAATTTCTCGGTGATATACGGACCGAACACCGACGTGGGGTTTGCACTAAACATCCAGAGAAAAGGGAGACTCCCGACAAATAATCCTGCGCTGTATTTTGCGATCGTAGAGCGCTGGGTGATGACGCCCGTGCGCCACAACACTACGACCGTCAATAACATGACCGGCGGAACGATATACGACTGTGGGTACGCGTACAGCCCACACGCAGCAACCAATGC
>CAIZHO010000335.1 GCA_903932805.1 uncultured Roseiflexaceae bacterium
CCACCGGCCACTGGGATGGCACGTTGAGTCTGCCACAGGCTGTCCTCGACGCAGTCCCCGAGGCAAAAGGGGTCGAAGTGACGATGTTCTCTGACGTGCCGCCAGGCAGCGGCTTGGGTTCGTCGTCGGCGCTGGTGGTGAGTATGCTCAAATTGATGGGCGAGGCATATAACTTCCGCATGACGCCGCACGAGCTGGCAGAAACAGCATTTCGCATCGAACGCAAAGATCTGGGCATCCCGGGTGGTCGTCAGGATCAATATGCTGCTGCATTTGGCGGTATGTCGGTCTACCATTTTTCGAAAAATGGCGTTATTGTCGAACCAGTGCTGAGCGACCCTGATGCGCTGCTCGAACTCGAAAGCTGCTTGCTCATCGGGTACATCGGTAGTCGCAAAATGTTGACGCATCAGCTGGTGAACGACCAGGTAGACCGCCTCAAGCATGGCAACACACTGCGCTATCACGACGAAACAAAAGCATTTGTCGACGAGTCCGTCAAGTTGCTCCGCAACAAAAAAATCGCAGACTTTGGGCGATTGCTGCATGATGCGTGGGAGGTCAAGAAAGCCTTTTCGCCATTGATTGCCCCACCGATTGTGGACGAAGTGTATGCCAAAGCACGCCGCAATGGCGCTTGGGGCGGCAAAATCACCGGTGCGGGCGGTGGTGGCTTCATGGTGATTGCATGCCCATTCGAAAAGCGTCTCGAGATGGAGCGCGTGCTGACCGAGGCAGGGATGGCGGTGCGCAATTTTTCGTTTACCACGCAGGGTGTCCACGCCTGGAGTTACGAGAGCGAAGACGAAATCTAGATGTGCAACGCGACACCCCCCGAGTGATTGATCACTCGGGGGGTGTTTTTTTGGGGTTGCTTATTTGGTTTTGTTGTAGGTGTTCATGGCGGCGGGCATACCTTTGGTGATGATGGTGGTGAGGCAATCTGCGGCACGATTGAGCAGATCCGGCAGTGCTTCGGCTTCTTCGTCTTCGAATTTGCCGAGTACATAGCCGAACGCCTCCCAGCCTGCAGGTACCTCGCCAATACCGACCCGGACACGCGGGAACTCCATTTGCCCGAGCAACTGGACCACCGAGCGCATCCCATTATGGGTACCTGCACTGCCACGCTCGCGGATGCGCAATGCACCAAACGGCAAATCGAGATCGTCGTAGACGACGATAATGTTGGCTGGTGCGACTTTGTACCAGCTCGCCACACCACTCGCAGAGATGCCGCTGCGGTTCATGTAGGTCTGCGGCCAGGCGCAGACGACCTTTGTGCCTGCAATGGTACCGCTGGCCAGTTTGGCCTGGGCACGTGTCCCATCAGCGCGGAGATTGTGCTTTTGGGCAAAGACGTCGAGGACCTCGAAGCCGATGTTGTGGCGCGAACGTGCATACTGTGCGCCGGGATTGCCGAGGCCGATAATGAGCCACGTGTTCATAACACTCCGATTCTCTGTGATGTACGATGCCTCAGTGCCGTTGTGTGCGACGAGGCGTGTGATCGGAGCCGATTACCTGGGTGATGTCGTTGACGCCATCGCGGCGCATCAGGGCAGCCAACCCCCACGTCAACTGCGCAACGACAGCGGGTCCACTGTAGACCATGGCGGTGTAGATCTGCACCGCACTTGCGCCTGCTTTGAGTCGTGCATAGACGTCCGCTGCAGTAGAAATCCCGCCGACCGAGATAATGGGTATGCGGCCTTGGGTGAGTGCGACTACGGTACGCAAAGTGGCCATGCTGAGGGCTTTCAGTGGCGCGCCACTGAGCCCACCTGCCTCGTTGGCGTGCGTGCTGTGCACCCCAGGCCGTGTGATGGTCGTATTGGTTGCGATTATCCCGTTGATGCCGTACTCGATTGCAGTAGCGATGACTTGCTCGAGCTGTTCCGGTGATTCATCGGGAGAAATCTTGAGGAATATGGGTTTGCGCAATGTCGTATTGGCATCCCGGATTGCACCGAGTAGTTCTTGGAGCGCAGATGTCTCGTGGAGTTGCCGCAACCCCGGTGTGTTTGGAGACGAGATGTTGAGTGCCACATAGTCGGCATGCTGCGCAAGACGCGCATAGGCTGCCACATAGTCGGCGGTGGCCGCGTCGAGTGTCGTGTCGCGGTTTTTGCCGATGTTTATGCCAACAGGGAGCCCAGCAGGGCGACTGGCCAAGCGTTGTGCAACGACATCCATGCCCTCACTGTTGAACCCCATGCGGTTGATGAGTCCATGTTCTGGTGCAAGCCGGAACATACGAGGTTTTGGATTGCCCTCTTGTGGCCGTGGAGTGACGGTGCCGACTTCGATATGACTGAATCCAAGACATGCCATACCGTGCGTGACATCTGCATGCTTGTCGAATCCCGCCGCCAAGCCAACTGGATGGGCAAAAGTGATGCCTGCGATGGTCGTTTGCATGCCACGTGTCGCGGGTCGGTACATGCTTTTGATGATTGCTGCCATCCCTGGGACCGCAAGCGCAGCGTTCAGGGTGTGTACCGTCCGTTCGTGCGCAGCTTCGGGGTCGAGTTTGAATAATGCAGACCGCAACAGTGGATAGAGCATGAAATCCTCGCACGCAAAGCATGACGTTCATTGTAGCACTGCTCGGCCGCTTCCGAGAGAACGGGACAATTGGTGAAAAGATGAAACTCGTTTTGACAAACCATACTCCGGCGGTGTACTATTAGATTGTTGTCGGGGCGTGGCTCAGCCTGGTAGAGCGCTCGGTTTGGGACCGAGAGGTCGCGAGTTCAAATCTCTCCGCCCCGACCAATATACTTCCAACGTATACAAGATATCCCACTCCGGTGAGTGGGCTTTTTTGTGTAATTTGCATGAACCAAATCTCCATCATTCCGATGCTCAACGACATATCCTCGTAGAGATGGTGCGCACGAAAGAAGATGCGTCGTCTGTCACGGTGCACCGCAACGTGCTGTGCCCGTGTGAGTCAAGATTATCTGCTGTTGAAACGTACGAACCAAACTTGACAGTTTTTTGAGACCTGATTTATACTGCTTTTTACACCGCGATAACAAAGCGGACTTGTATCGTGTAACGACGATGAATGTGATTCGTGCGGCGAACCGACTCGGTACGCCGCCTTCATATCGCCCGCAAACGGTTCATGGGACGTGGGAGCTTTCAGGCATGGCCAGAGCCAGAATAAAGGAATTGATGTAATGACCCTTCTGAGTGCCGACATCGCGCTAGACGATGACGTCGAATCGAATACTCACGAACCCGAGATCGTCGAATCTGATTTGTCTGTTGGCGCTCTTCCTGATGCGGTCCAATACTATTTGCAAGCGATCGGACGCACAGCTCTGTTGAACTCACGGCGCGAGATTGAACTCGCACGCCGCATTGAAGTATTGTTGTTCCTCGAACACGCAAAAAAGTCACTCATCGCGACTGATCGTGATGAACAAATGTACGAGGCCGCGACCACGATGCTGATGTCATTGCTGGGCGCGTTACCGACAATGCGTGTGGCAATGGGGTTCTTGCATGAGCTCGTCGACCGAGAAGTTCAAGCTGTCTGGTCTGTATCCGTCGCCATCGAGACCTTCTACACCTTGAGTGCTGGGATGCGGGCAGAGTATTTCCGGCGGCGTGAGGCGTTTGTGCGTGCACGAGCAGGAGAAGATACTCGGCTTCATGACCCCGAGCATATCCGTGAGCTGACTGATGGGTTCGACACACAGGTCAAAACCGCTGCAATTGCATGGCAATTGTTGCCGTTGTCGGTGATTACGATGGTCGAACGCGACACATTAGTCGAATTTGACAATGTGTTTTCTTCTGCAATATTGTTGCGCAGCACCTTCCGCAATGCGGAGCAGTCGGGTACGACAGCCCGCGAAGAGCTGACCGAGGCAAATCTGCGATTGGTAGTGAGCATTGCCAAAAAATACGTCGGTCGTGGGTTGTCTTTGTTGGATCTCATCCAAGAAGGCAACATCGGGCTAATGCGGGCGGTTGAAAAGTTCGACTGCTGGAAAGGGAACCGGTTCTCGACCTATGCTACGTGGTGGATCCGTCAGGCAGTTACACGGGCCATTGCTGAGCAGGGGCGCACGATACGATTGCCCGTCCACATGGGTGAGTCGTTCAGCCAGGTGAAGCG
>CAIZHO010000336.1 GCA_903932805.1 uncultured Roseiflexaceae bacterium
CATGTTCGACATGGGACCGTACTATTTGACTGCGCTGATTACGTTGCTCGGGCCGGTCATGCATGTGACCGGATCGACACGGATGACGCATCCCACCCGCACGATTACCAGCAAACCCCAGTACGGCAAAGTCATCGATGTCGAAGTGCCGACGCATGTGGTCGGAGTGCTGGACTTTGCCAGTGGTCCGATTGCCACGCTGGTGACGAGTTTCGATGTGCACTTCCATCACATGCCCAACCTCGAAATCTACGGGACGCAGGGCAGTCTGATGGTCCCCGATCCCAATACGTTCGGTGGACCAGTCAAAATCCGGCGCATCGGCGAATCCGAATGGCGCGACGTGCCACTGACCCATGGGTATGCAGACAACAGCCGCGGCATCGGCGTTGCGGACATGGCCCATGCCATCGCCCATAATCTGCCGCACCGCGCCTCGGGGGAACTCACGTTGCATGTCCTCGAGTTGATGCATGCCATTCACACAGCAGCCACCGAGCGACGGCACATTCAAACGATCAATGGATGCGAGCGCCCCGATGCGCTCCGCCTCAATTTGCTCCCCGGCACCATCGGGTAGCATCACAACGCGCCACGGGTTTCTTTTGTTAATCAAAGGAGGCTACCATGGACCAGATACAACTCTTGATTGTGCACACACAACCCTTGATTGTCGCCGGGATCCATGCGCTCGTGGCGCATCTCCACCACTGGCAGGTAGTGGGGCAAACCACACACGCATTCGATGCCTTGCGGTTTGTACAGAACCACGCAGTCGATGTGGTGTTGACCGAGCAGCGGCTGCCAGGCTTGAGTGGCGTTGCGTTGTGTGCTGCACTACGAAAGCACGATACTGCGCTGTCTCTTGGGATTATTGGTGATTTGACTGCGTCCGAAGAGACGATTGCCCTCGCCCATGGCGTGGGCATTTTCCTTACCCCACAGGTCACCCAACGCGACCTTGGCGTACTGGCGCATCGTCTGCGGCATCACGCTGCGCAGCGCGCCTTGTTTTATCATGCCCCTACCCAGTGCGAGGCACTCTCGTCAGGTGCAAAACATATCACGCAACGGACCGCAGCACACCACGAACATCTGCTGAGCAATCGCGAGCGCGATGTCATCGTGCTGCTCAGCCACGGTGCAAACAACGTGCAGATTGCATCTGCACTCACGATTAGCGTGCACACGGTCAAACAGCACATCAGCAGTGCCATGCGCAAGTGTGGGATTCATACGCGTCACGAACTGGTACGTTTCGCTGCACGGCAGGGCTGGCTTACGTAGAAAACGCACCACGACACGTGGTGCGTCTTTTTTGTTCGATTCTATCCCGTGCGTCTAGAGTTTGGTGATGCCCAGGCCGACCAGAAAATCGTTGGTGAATTTTTCGCTTGGGTCATAGCGCCCCATCAGCCGTTGAAAATCCTGCATACGTGGGTACGTCTCGCGCACGCGATCGGGATGCATGGTGAACAACTTGCCCCAGTGCGGACGCACACCATACGGAGCCAGCAGTCCTTCGATGGTCGGCAAGAGGCGCTGGACGTCGGCCCATTGGTTCTTCCAGGTGAAGTGAATCGCTACCGAATCGCGTTGGTACTGCCCGCTCAACCAGAGGTCGTCGCGCGCGATGGTGCGGATTTCGCTGACATGGAGCAACGGGGCGATGGCGTGTTGGATGGTGGCTAATGCACGCAGTGCAGAGACTGCATCCTGATGGCCGACGTAGTACTCGGTCTGGAGTTCGTCGCCGCTACTCGGGGTGAATTCCATCTTGAAGTGGGGCAAGCGCATGTGCCATGGACCAAATACCCCCAACTGGTCCGTACACGGTGTTGCATCGAGGGTCGCAATCGGGTGGTATGCGCGGGTTGCACGTGTGGCACCGTAGAACACTGCCGGCAACGCCTCGACATCGCCGGCGATGCTTTTGCGCCATATCTGATCGATGATGCCGTCGGTCCAGCGCGTGAACATACTCACGCTGTAGCTTGATCCCATGATTTCGGAAAAGTGCTCCATGGCAGTCTCGAACGGCACGTCCACGTATACGTCTTGCCGGACATCAAATGTTGGAATGAGCGCCAAGGTCAGGTGCGTCACCACTGCAAGCCCGCCCAAGTGAACGACCATGCCGGCAAACGCGTCGCCATGACTGTCCACTGACCATTCCTGGACATCCCCGCTGGCCAATACGACGGTCATTGCGACGACGGGCGTGGCGAGATTCCCCACCCGCATCCCCGACCCATGGGTACCCGTGGCGACGGCCCCGGCGACAGAAATATGCGGCAGCGACGCCATATTGGGTACCGCATACCCCGCTGTCGCAATCTGTTGTGCAAAGGCGCCGTAGCGCATGTGCGCAGCGACACGGGCGGTATGCCTGTGGGTATCGATTTCGACGGTGTTTGGCAGTTGCTCAAGGATGATATGCGTAGCATGGGTATCTGCAATACGATTAAAGGAATGCCCCGAGCCGAGCACTTTGATGGCGGTGGCGTGTGCAACGGACTGTTGGAGTGCGCTGATCGTGTGTGGCCGCTGGACATCGGTTGCACCAAAGACCTGATTACGTGACCAGTTTGTACGCATTGCATGCTCACTTTCGCTATGGCCGTCAGGGTGCAGTCATCTTAGCGTATTTGTGCGCACTATAATGCATGGAGCAGAGTCTGCATGGGGAGGGTCGCGATGCGCATGGGAGTCGATACCGGCGGGACGTTTACGGATTTTGTGACCATCGAGGCAGGCACACTGCGGATTGCAAAACGATTGAGCACGCCATTCAACCCGGCGATTGCCCTGATCGAACAGGTTGCTCGTGGTGCTGCTCCCGAGATCCTCGTCCATGGGACAACGGTCGCCACCAATGCACTGCTCGAACGTCGCGGCGCGGTGACCGCCTTGATTACCACGCGTGGATTTGCCGACGTACTCGAAATAGGCCGTGGTGACCGCCCTTCGCTCTACGACATGCATCAGACGCGGCCAGAACCGTTAGTGCCAGTCGAGCGCCGCTTCGTCGTCGATGAACGAACGACCTACGACCAGCAGGTCATCACCCCACTCGACGACGCCGAGGTCGCGGCGCTCATCCCCTTCCTCGACGCACACCAGGTGACTTCAATCGCCATCTGTTTGCTCCACAGTTACGCCAATCCCGCCCACGAACAACGCATTGCAGCGATCTTGCAGGCGCACAATCCGGCGTGGCACATCAGTGTGTCGCACCGCATCATCACCGAAGCACGCGAATACGAACGAACCGTCACTGCCGTCGTCAACGCATATGTCGCGCCGGTAATGCAACGTTACTTGACGACGTTGGCCGATGGATTACCACGGTCAACAACGCTTCGTATTATGGCATCGGACGGCGGCAGCATGGGGGTCTACAGTGCTACAGCACTACCGGCGCGTACGACATTATCGGGACCGGCAGGGGGGATTGTCGGTGCGTTCCGCGTGGCCCAAGCAGTTGGACATACCCAGTGCATCACCTTTGACATGGGTGGGACATCGACGGATGTCGCGCTGTGTGATGGGGATTTGCCACGGAGCAGCGGCTCTGCGGTAGGCGGCTTGCCCGTCCGGATCCCCAGCCTCGACATCCATACCGTGGGCGCCGGCGGCGGCTCGATTGCCCGTCTCGACGAGGCAGGGGCACTCCGGGTCGGACCACAGAGTGCAGGAGCAGCGCCTGGTCCCGCCTGCTACGGCGTTGGTACGCTGGCCACGGTCACCGATGCGAATGTCGTTTTGGGGCGGTTGCAGAGCGATGCGTTTCTGGGGGGCGACATGCAACTCGACCCTGCCCGCGCCGCAACGGCAATCGACAGCATTGCAGTCAGTGCAAATGCAGGGCAGGTCGACGCGGCATTGGGGATCCTGCGGGTCGTCAACGCGGCGATGGCGCGGGCGGTACGGACCATCTCGGTCGAACGAGGTCACAACCCAAAAGACTTCACGCTGGTTGCGTTTGGTGGGGCAGGGCCATTGCATGCGGCGCACTTGGCTGATGAGTTAGGGATGGATCGGGTGCTTATCCCCCGCTTCCCTGGCGTCCTATCGGCATTGGGGATGGCAACCGCTGCGGTGACACGGAGCACCAGCAGACCAATCTTGTCGCTGCTCTCAGATGTGACGGTTCAACGCATCGCCGTCATGCTCGCAGACACCAGCAGCGATCTCGCACAGGCGTTACGGGGCGACGGCGAAGACCCTGCCACGTTCACCCACGGCATCAGCCTGGCCGTACGCTACAAAGGGCAGGTTTTCGAGCTGGACGTCCCGCTGGGTAAAGGAGCCGTGTGTACGCAAGCCGATCTGGCAGCAGCAGCAGAGCTGTTCCACGACCTGCATCAGCGTCGCTATGGGCACACGATGCGTGAACGCGCCATCGAAGTAACCATGCTGACACACCGAGTCGCAAATCAGCCCATCGCCATACCGAGTCCCGAGCCATCACAACGAACGAGCGCGCTCATGCCACGATCATGGGTCGATGCATACCCCGATGATCAGCCAACAGCACAACCTACCGCACTCTATGTGCGCGAAGCGCTCTGCAGTGGCGATACGATTATCGGCCCCGCAATCTTGACCCAGCTCGATGCGACGACCGTGGTGCCATCGAACTGGCAACTTGAGGTGCTTGCGACACATGATATGTTGTTGACCCGTCGGCCATTGGACAGGCGGCAACGACGGATCTGACGCGTTACGCCTGGGCAGCCATCTTCGCTGCAAAGCGCTGCAAAGCGACATCGTATACCTCTAGATCACATTGATTGTGTGCAATCAACAATGCGTATGTTTCGGAGGGCAATAGTTCTTGGATGCGGGCAATGCGTTCTTCAATGGTTCGCGCTCTGCCGGCAGTACTGTTGACATGCTCGTAGGTATAATCCATGCCGGGGGATATGGGTTCGAGGTATCGCTGCAACAACCTGATCGAATCATCAAAGCGCTCGACGATGCCAAAGAAAGGCATTTTTTCGATTTGCGCGAGCGTGATCGATCGCATAGTTGCATCGTTCATTGATGCGGCGAGTGACGGGTTGCGGCGCCCCGACACACAGCGCGATTGGAAGTTTTTGATGACGTCACCCCCCTCGGGAGACAGTCGCCAACGCACATAGGCGTCAAAATCGAGTTGCTTCGCCATGCGCGAGCCGTGACTCGTGCTACCGGTCTGGCGTTTTTCGTATTCATAGACCGAATGTGCCCGATCGATAGGATGACGCAAAAACAAAATCGGGTACACCGTCAGGTGTGCAGGAATCGTCTGATACAGGGTTGCCTGATGACTCGTCACACACGCAATCGACGGATTGGCATCGAGAAATGCAGTCATTTCGGCGTCGCCGAGCACAGACCACGGGTGTTCGCCTTCGATATGCCCAAATCGACCGGCAAATTCGCGTTCAAAAATATGGTCCACGCTCGAACCGGCGTTTTTAAACAAATGATAGTGAATGATGACCTTGCGTGTCATGGTATGTTCCTTCGTGGCCTACACCCATTGGAATATCCGAAAGTATACCCGATTCGATTGATTGCTACAGCATCGCTGCTGAAAGCTTGTTTTTGCACTCTGCAGGGCATGCACTTCCATGTGGAGAATCACACGGAGTATGCGTGCCACCCGTCACTGACGAAATCGGTGTGCTATGCTATCACCATCATATGTGCGTACTGCCTTACGGGGGGTCAAGATGTCTATCGTAGGGATTATCGCCGGAATGCACCGGAGTGGTACATCTGCGTTAGCGCGGATGATGAATCTCTACGGCTTTGAAATACCTGGCGAACTCGATACAAATACCCATCACAATGCAACGGGTCATTGGGAGCCTGTTGCGTTCGTGTCGCTCAATACACACATTCTCAAAGAACTCGGTGCTGATTGGTGTGCACTACGCTTGCCAGAAACGAGCACGCTCGACGGGCTGAGTACAAAAACGCGTGCTGCGCTGACTGCGTATGCAACGGAGTCGTTTTCGCTCCATGACACCATTGTCATCAAAGACCCTCGGGTCTGCTACACGTTGCCGTTGTGGCTCGATGAAGTCACTCAACGCGGCGATACTGCCCTCGTTCTCTTGCCGTATCGACATCCACTCGAGGTTGCGAAATCGTTAGCTGCACGCGATGACATGCATCTCAATGTAGGGTTGGCTCTGTGGCTTTGCTCTATGCTCTCGGCTGAGTATTATTCGCGTGGACAATTACGCTCTGCGATTGAATTTGGGGCGTTCATTGATAACTGGCGTATCGCATTTACTCCTGTTGCAGAGCGCATCGGTACACACATACCTGAGGCAAATGACCCCATAGGAACAAAAATAGATCAATATATAAATCGTGAACAACGACATCAAACGGTCCAGCAGTTGACCGATGAGCATCGGGCGTTGTCGATGCTAGACCTCGCACTCGAAGCGTACGAAACGTTCCATTCCGATTTGGATACGCCTGCAGTGCGTGAGCACTTGGATGCGCTCAGGCATCGTGTTGGTCTGCACATCGCCGCCGAAGGACTCGCTGAAGCTGCCCGAGAGTTTGGACTGCGCTACAGCCACATGCGTGCGATTGCGGAGCGCGACGATCTTATCGTCACGCTCCGCAATAAAATTACCGAGCTCGAAGGGACCATCGCATGGCGTGAAGGACACTTGGATGCATCTATCGCCGAATGCGATTGGCGACGCACGACCACATCTGCTCTCCAGGCCGAAGTCCAACGGCTCTCGGCAGTGGTGAATACCCAAGATACGCTCATCGGACCATTCAGGTGGTTGATTGGACTATGGCTTCGCATCACGCGTCGCAACACCGACACTCCACCATCGCACAATTGACGATGGTATTGCTTTCACAATAGGTGTATACACATGGAGCAACAGACTGCCCCTGATTCACTCCACGATACGAATACCAACGCGCTTCTTCCTTTATTGACAGAATATGATGCGCGGGCTGATTCGTATACGATCCGAAATGGACGATCATCATCCGCGCTCCCTGCGTTGCACGTACGCATCGACAACGAAACTCCGCGTCATTGGAAGATGACGTTATTCAGCGCCCTCTATAGCCATCTCGGGCGATTTGGTCCGGTGGTTATTCGCGCATTGACACTGCTTCTGCACCGCGTACTTAACCTATCGGTCATCCCTGCCGAAATCAGAGAAATCGCTCGTTTTCCGGATTTGTTTGATCGTACATACTACCGACAACAGCTTCTTGATGCGCAGCAACAGATTCCAGGTGATCTGCTCTACCACTATATAACAATTGGTGACGCGCACAACATCTGCCCAAATCCGTTGTTTGATCCTGCAATCTACCGACGTCATAACATGCGCGCTCATGAAGCGACACAGAACACCCTTGCACACTACATCAGCGGTGAATGGGATGGAAATGGGGTTACCAGTTATTTTTTTCATTCACGCTGGTACCTGGAGCAATATCCCGACCTTGCGCAGGCCGGTGTACAACCACTGCATCATTACCTCACCGTTGGGTCCCGCGAGCATCGCGCGCCGAGTTTCTTCGTGCATATGCTGAACTATGGTGATTCAGATCTGCCAATGACGCAGGGGCAAGAACCCGCAAGAACCTTCATGAGCGGAGGAGATTTGCAGTATGAACACGATGATGAAAAACAAAATATACTCGCTGACATGCCTTTCCCGTATGCAGTAGCAAAAGAATTTCAACATTTTGCAACGTATGCAGGTAATCCATTGCTTCCATTGCAGCTTCAGCAACAGGCAGACGTGTTAGCAGAAATGCTTGCGAACTGTGGAACGATACAGACTGACAATCCCCGCGTATCTGTGATTATCCCTGTATATAATCAACTCACTCATACCATTGCAGCAGTACAGTCTATCCTCGTGAGTCACAGCACGGTCCCTTTCGAAATTATCATCGTCGACGATTGCTCAACAGACAACACCGTTGTGTTTTTTGCACAATTCCCGCGTATCCGCATCTACAGCCAAGTCACCAATCAAGGCTTTATCGATGCCTGCAACCAGGGTGCAACATTGGCACGCAGCGAATTTCTGCTTTTTTTGAACAACGATGTGTATGTACTCCCTCAATGGCTCGACACGTTGGTTGCGACATTCGACACGTGTCCAAATGCAGGATTGGTTGGATCACAATTGCTCTTCCCAGATGGCTTGTTGCAGGAAGCAGGCGGAATCATTTGGGCGAGTGGTGAAGCGTGGAACTATGGTCGAGGGGATTACCCCATGCGCCCCGAGTACAACTACATGCGCTCGGTGGACTATTGCTCAGGCGCGTCGATACTAATTCGAGCGACTCTTTTTCACACGCTTGGGATGTTCGCAACGGCATTCAAACCTGCCTATTACGAGGATGCTGACTTAGCGATGGCTGTACGCGAAGCGGGATACGATGTCGTATATCAGCCCGCGTCGAAAGTAGTGCATTTTGAAGGAGTTTCGTCCGGACGTGACATCCGCACCGGCGTGAAAGCACATCAAACGCGCAATCAGTTACTCTTTGCAGACAAATGGAAGAGCCGCTTGAAGAATCGGCGTTCCTACGGCGATAATCCGCATCTCGAAGCACTCCATTGGTCTGGGGAGCGTGTGGTATTTGCAGATCTTACGTATCCGACACCGGATCAAGATGCAGGTTCGGTGGTTGCAGATAACTGGATGCGGATGCTCCGCGTGATGGGATACCACGTCACATTCATCCCTGTGGACACCTTTGTCGGTATCCCAAAATACACCAAGCGTCTCGAGGCGTTGGGCGTCTATTGTCCACGGCATCCGTACGAAACAGATGTGCGCAGCTTTTTCGCTGCGACTGTGCATCCCTATACCTTTGGTGTGTTCCATCTCTATGACCGCGCACGCCGTGTCTATGACATCCTTGACGCGTTGCACATACACATGCCGCGCATCTTTATTCCATCTGATTTGCATTATCTGCGGGGCATGCGGCATGCGTCGATCACCGGGTCAATCCCTGAGATGGTACAAAGCCTCAAGACCAAATATGATGAATATTTGGTCATGTCGGAATCAACGCTGACAATCATGCATAGTCATCATGAACGCGACGAAATTCATGCAACGCTTCCACAGCTGGACGTCGAGGTTGTGCCGATTATGTACGATATACCTGGCCGCAATAGTGCATTTCAAGACCGTGCAGACATCATGTTCGTCGGCGGATTTCGGCATCCACCAAACGTGGACGGCATCGTGTTCTTTTGCACAGACGTCTGGCCAATCGTGCAGCAACAACTCCCAGGGATCAAACTCATCATCGTTGGCCCAAATGTCACGCCAGCAGTGACCGCACTCGCGAGTCCCACGGTCGACGTCCTCGGATTCGTCCAAGATCTCGATCCCTTGTTTGCATCTATACGGTTGACGATTGCACCACTCCGGTATGGTGCAGGAGTTAAAGGGAAAGTCACCATGAGCCTGTGCAACGGGATTCCCGTCGTCGGCACCTCCGTTGCATTCGAAGGTATGTCGTTGACGAATGGGCGCGAGGTGTTGGAAGCAGATACAGCCCAAGGACTCGCAGATCATATTGTGACGGTGTATCGCGACGAACAACTCTGGTATCGACTCTCTGAGGCAGCGGTTGCACATGCAAAGGCTGAGTATTCCATCGAAGCAAACAAACCGTTGTTCGAGCGAATCGTTGCCAACGTCATTCGTACGCGCACCAAACCTCTGCGTGGAACGATATTGTGAAACACATCGCCGCATTAGAATCTACCCGCATAGCGCACACTGCTTCGTATCGTCCCGAGATCGACGGTTTGCGCGCAGTAGCTGTGTTGGGCGTGTTGTTCTACCATATCGGCATCGGACCGTTTGTCGGCGGGTATGTCGGGGTTGATATCTTTTTTGTCATTAGTGGGTATCTCATTAGTGGGATATTGTTTGCCGAATATGACCGCACTGGCACCATTGGAATTGGGGATTTTTATTTTCGCCGATTGAAGCGAATTACCCCTGCGCTCATTGCAACACTGGCAATTACGACGTTTTTTGCCGCTTGGCTGTATTCACCAGCACTGCTACGTGCGTATGGACACAGCATGTGGCAAGCAGCTCTGTCCGTGTCGAATATTGGGTTTTATCAGACAAGTGGGTATTTTGACACCGAAGCACACGTAAAACCGCTACTCCACACCTGGTCATTGTCGGTCGAAGAACAGTTCTATCTCATATGGCCACTTGTCATAGTGGGACTGGCTCGATTAGGCACGTGGCGTTGGGTAGCAATTGGGATCATTGCTGTGACGAGTTTGGTAGCTGCCGAAGTGCAGCTTGCAACCGATCAAGACGCGGTCTTTTATCTGATGCCGTTTCGTATCTTTGAATTTGCCATCGGAGCCCTCCTCTATGCACTACCAAAACAGGCACGTTCACCCCACGAGTGGCGCAGCGAGGTGGTCGCCTTTGTGAGTCTGGTGGTACTCCTTGCATGCATGATGATGTACACCGAAAAGACACCGTTCCCTGGCTTTTCTGCGGTACTGCCCTGCCTTGCCACAGCGTTGTTCATATGGACCACCGAGACACGGGTTGCACGCATTTTGTTGAGTAATCCGCTCATGGTGTGGATTGGGCGTGTGAGTTATGCCTTGTACTTAGTGCACTGGCCTCTCTTGGTGCTGTATGAACGCATTGTTCGCATCAAGTATTTTCGGTTTGAGGCACTTACGGCGTGGGACAAATTCGCACTATGCATGGGGTCATTGGGCGCTGCGGTTCTATTGCATATTCTCGTCGAAGCCCCGTTCCGCGCTCCGAGTAGCAGTCGCAGACGATTTGTGCTTGGCGTATGTAGTGGGCTCGCAGGATGTGTGGTAGTGGGGATGGTGTTGGTTAGCACAAACGGGTGGGTGCAGCGGTCATGGATTGATGGTGCACAGTTCTCTGCAGCGTCGTATCAAAACTGGCTTCTCAAGCGACAGCAACTGCTGCACACGAGCTGTGGCGTCAGTCCGACGCAAACGTGTGCACCGCAGGGAGGTGAATTTCCACATGGACTGGTACTGGGGAACAGTCACGTGGTGGATGGTCTCAATATCTTGCGGACCGTGTATCCAACCCACGCACTGAGTTTTATTGATATGAATGGTTGTGCAGACCTGCACAGTGAA
>CAIZHO010000337.1 GCA_903932805.1 uncultured Roseiflexaceae bacterium
CATCGCAATGACTTTCTCGTTACGTGTGCAATGCACCCGTGGATGCGGTACGGTTTATCGTGATGTTCGCATCGTAAGGGATTATAGCAACATTTTTGTGTAATCACTCAGTCACTATCCGTGTGCTCCGTATTGCCACGTACCGTCGCATAGAGTGCCAGTGCGCGTTGGCGTTGCGCCGCATGGTCCACGATTGGCGCGGGGTAATCGATGCCGATGGTGACACCACTAGTCTGTTGTACGGGGAACGGCATCAACCATGGCGCATGGATGTATTTAATTGGAACAGTAGCGAGCGCTGGCAGGTACTTTTTCACATACAACCCGTCGGGATCATAGCGCGTCCCTTGACTGCTCGGGTTGAAGATACGGAAGTACGGTTGGGCATCGGTACCTGTTCCTGCGGCCCATTGCCAGCCTCCATTATTTGCAGGGGTATCGCCGTCCATCAAATGCTGCATAAAGAATCGCTCACCCCAACGCCAATCGATGAGCAAATCTTTGGTCAAAAACGAAGCCACAATCATACGCGCACGATTGTGCATCCAGCCGGTGGTGGTGAGTTGCCGCATGGCGGCGTCTACAATCGGGTAGCCGGTGTTTCCGCTGCACCAGGCAGCGAACAGCGTCTCATCGTTTTCCCATGCGATTGCGTCATACATCTGCCGAAAAGAACCACGCAACACATGGGGGAAGTGCACGCTGATGTGCATATAAAAATCTCGCCAGGCCAGCTCGCTCAACCACACCTCGGCTCCTGAACGTCCATCAGCGGCTGCCGGCTGTTGCTCTGCGGCATGTGCCAAGCGTGCGCAGGATTGAACCGATACGATGCCGAAGCGCAGGTACGGCGACAGCATGCTGGTCCCTGCCTCGGCGAGCATGTCGCGGCCACTGTGATACGCGTCGATACGCCGCGTCGCAAAGCGTGCACGCAAGGCATGTGCGTATGCTGCAGTCGTATTCGGTATCGTCACGTCGGTGGCCGGTAGAACGGGGATCGCTGCCACGCGTTGCACCTCGGGGTGCGCAATCAACGATGGCGCTGCGATTGCATCGGGGAGTCGTAGTGCGTCGCGCCAGCGTCGATAAAACGGCGTAAACACCGTGTACGGTGTCCCGCCACCCGACCGAATGCGGTCGGTCGGGACCAAGAGCTGACCGTCATGTATGCCAACCGCGATACCCATCCCTTGGAGCTGTGTGGCCACGCGTTGGTCACGTTGGCTGGCCCAGGGAGTCTCGTCTCGTTGCCAACAGACCGCGGCTACCGCATGCTTCCGGGCGTACTCAGGTAGGACGATAGCGGGGTCGCCATAGAGCACCACCAAGCCACTGCCTGCAGCGCGTAACTCAGCGTCGAGTGTGTGCAAACGGGCATACAAGAATGCAAGGCGGTTCGCCCCGACACGCGACGAGTCAATCAGCATCGGATCAACCACAAAGACAGGGATGACCAGCCCGGCGGCCTGTGCTGCTGCATCGGCAAATGCGGGATTGTCGTCAAGTCGCAGGTCACGGCGGAACCAATGAATGCACGGCTGAGGCATACTGCTCCCTTGGTCATGCGATAATACTGTCATTGTAACGAGGTTTGGGTGCAGCGCTGTCTGCGCAACGGACGAATCATCCAGCGATCTGCTTCGTCCTGGATGGAGATCTGGAGCGTGTAGCGACAGGTCAAGCGCATCGTACCTGAGTCAACATTCACGCAGTGCAAGGAACAACAATGACAGAACACCAGCGGGTCGTGACGTGGCAGAGCCCGTCCCTCTATACCGAACAACTGCATGCCTTGAGTGGCAGCGAATACGTGGCTGCGGTCCGGCGCGGTGATATCCCCATGTCACCCATGTTGCGACTCCTCGATATTCACGGCCAAGAAGCACAAGCGGGGCATGCAGTCTTTACCGTGGTGCCGCAGGAGTTCCATCTTAACCCGATGGGAATGGCGCACGGCGGATTAGCCTGCGCATTGCTCGATACCGCAATGGCTGTCGCTGTGGTGTCGACCCTGCCACGGGGTGTGGGCTATGTCACCCTCGAAATCAAAATCAACTTCACCAAGCCCATGACGACCGACAAAGGCGAACTCAGGGCCGTTGGGAGCGCGCTCCACATCGGCAGTCGTACCGCCACGGCCGAAGGCAAGATCCTTGATGCAGAGGGGACCATGTATGCACACGGAACCACGACACTGCTCTTGATGCGCCCAACTTAGCGCAGACCAGCGGGCGATGTCAGACAGTGATGCAGTGCACTGCCCGCTGCAATGCCACAGGTGCGCGCCACATCGAAACCCAGTGGTAAGCCGACCTCGCGTTCTAAGCGGGCGATGTGGTCTTCGTTCAACGACGCCCACGGTGCGTCGAGGACAATCCGGCCACCTGACAACAAGACCACCCGATCGGTGTGGGTTGCGCAGAAGTTCAGGTCGTGGGTCACCAAAATGACGGTACGGCCAGCCTGCGTGCATGATGCGATTGCCGATGAAAGTGTCTCAATGCTGTCACTATCGAGTCCGGCGGTTGGTTCGTCGAGCGCGATGATATCGCTTTCGAGCGCCAGTATTGCTGCTGTCGCCACCAGCCGACGGCGGGCAACCGGCAAGTCATACGGGTGAGTGTCGGCGTCATCGGTCAAACCACACACTGCCATTGCGTCGATCACGCTGCGCTCTTGATCGCTCTTCGAGATGCCCAACAACGACGGTCCGTAGGCCACTTCGGTACGTACGGTCGCCGCAAACAGCTGATTGCGTACATCTTGAAAGACGATGCTCATCTGCCGTGCCAATGTTCCGGGCGCACGCTTCGCGATGTCGACTCCATTGAGGGCAATGGTCCCGCTCTGTGGTCGCAACAAGCCGTTGAAGTGCCGCAATAACGTGCTTTTGCCGGCCCCGTTCCGCCCCAGCAGTGCCACACGTTCGCCACGTCCGATGGTCAGGTCGACATCGGTCAACACGGGCACACCAGTGGGGTAAGCAAACTGCACCGAGGTACACCGCAACACCGGTGCCTGCATGGGTGCGGAGTGTGCACGGGGCAGCGGTCGAGATACGGGCTCGACGGGTGCGTCGGTACGAATACCCTGCACCAAACCTGCGTGGGTGGTGGCTACGGTCGAGCCCTGCCACACATCATGGAGCTGTGCATAGCTCGATAATCGCTGGGCATACGACCGCCCGAGCGCCAATTGGGGGGGTCTGCGATGATTGTCTGCGGCGGACCATCCGCATGCAAACGCCCTGCGTTTAGGACGATGACGCGATCGGCATAGGCAGCGACCCAATCGAGATGCTGTTCTGCCACAATAATGGTTTTGCCAGTCGCTGCAAGTCGACGCATCGTGTCGCCTAACGCGGCAACCGTCGGAGGATCAAGCTGTGCAGTTGGTTCATCAAAAATCAAGACGGGTGGGTTCAACGCCAGCGCTGCGGCAATAACCATCCGTTGCTGTTGCCCGCCCGAGAGTTGGAAAGGTGATCGCTCTGCGAGATGGCTGATTTCCATTGTCGCCAATGCTGTTGCGACCCGCGTGCGGATGGTATCCACCGGCACACCCATATTGGCCAATGCAAAGCCGACCTCGCCGGAAACGGTATCACATACGCCAGATATTTGTGTGCTCGCTTGACTAAGGACCACCGTCACATGCGGGAGCATGGCATGCACGCTGCCGTCTATTGGTGATACGCCATCGACGGTTGCAGTTCCACCGACCACCCCACGAAAGAACTGCGGCATGAATCCAGCCAACAACGCACACAGAGTGCTTTTGCCGGCTCCAGCTGGCCCAATAATCGCGGTGACCGTCCCTGCTGCAATTGCAATCGTGAGCTGATCGAGTGCAGGCGTCGTGCGGCGGGTGTAGCTGAACGTCAACCCATTGGTGGTAACGATTGCTTCGTTCATGGAAGATACCTCACCAACACTGCAGCCGCACCCATCGCAATGACCATACCAATACACGCACCCCGCACAACACGCTGCGCCGTGCTGTCGACCAGCACGTCCATGCGTGTCGGCCGATTCGTCGCAGCAAATGCGCGCAACTCGAGTGCCATCGAGCGTTCTTCGACATCGACGAGTGCGCCGACGACGAGTGGACCGACCAGCGGTACCAATGCCCGTATACGACTCGGCAGCGACGCAATGACCAACCCACGTGATTGTTGCGCCTCGAGGATGGCATCAGCCCGGAGCTTCATGTCGGGGATGATTTGCAGTGCCATGAGCAAAATGAACTCGATGCTGCGTGGCAGACCGCGTTCGGCTAGAGCGTGCATGAGTTGCGCTGTTGGGGTTGTTTGAATCACCGTAAAGAGCGCCGCAACCAATGTGCAGTAGCGCAAAATGTAGATACACGCACCCGCAATAGCATCCAAACTCAGGACAAATCCGCCCACATCAATGGGCGACGTGCGCACGTCTGGCACGAGCACGCCACGGATGAGCAGGAGCGAAATGGTAATCGGCACGAAAAACAGCGGATAGACACGTGCAATCTCGCCGCGTCGATGCGACGCAGCGGTTGTCAGTAACGCCGCACCACAGATGGCTATGCTCAACCATACCGAAGGGCTGAGATATGCAGCGACAATCAGAACCAATGCGAGGCTCAGTTTGGTCAGCGGATGCAGGAGGTCGTACCGACTGGGCATGCATACCTTCTTTACAAAAAAAACACAACGCCCACAGGGTGTTCCCTGTGGGCGTATGTCTGTGGATCTACTGCTCGAAACGGTCGCGCACGCGCAACGGCAACAGGTTGATAATCGCCCATACCATCATGAATGATGCGAGTTTGTCGAACGGATCCGAGATGATGCCTTGGCCCAACGTCGACACCAGTACTGACTGTCCTGCTGCCAAGAACCCAGCAACCAAGACATCTGTTCCCGCGCCCGTCAACCCGCCTGATGTATATGCCGAAATAGGTGCAGAAACCGCTGCCGCCACAATACCGGTAAGTATCCCAGCGAGACCGATATACCCGCCATTTTTGATCAGCAAGTATCCCAACACGGCCCCCACTATGGTGACTGCTGCAAACAAAATCTGATTGCTGGCAAACAGTGAACCGATGCTAATCGGTGCGCCGTTCTTGTCTGCAATGGACCAAATATCCCCAGTAAATGAATAGAGTGTCAGCACGAACACCGTGACGGCGACAAAAAACACCGCTCCAACAACCGCGCCAATCCAGGATGGCGAGCTGCTGGTGAACAGTCCACGGCGACCAAAAGCACCGGCCATCAAGCCGATGATGCCAGCGACAATCGCATAGGGCATTGCGCCTGGGTTGAGTGTTAATGCCCAAATCACCGTCCCCAAAATCCCAGTCACAAAGCCGGCCACTGGTCCTAACAGCGCCCCTACCAACACCGTGCCGATCGAATCGAGGTAGATGGGGAGTTTGAGAATGGCCACCAGTTGACCGACCGCGATGTTGATGCCGATAGCCAGTGCCATCAACACAATGTTTGCCGGATTGGCAAACGTTTTCTGAATCTGGTTCATACGACTCCTCTTCAAACACTACACAGCGCGCCGCGCGCCATCCAGCCATGATGCACGCACCTGCGCAAACGTACCTTCTATAATGCTCTGCCGCACGTCACGCATTAGGTGCAGCAAGAAAGCAACATTGTGGAGACTCACCAGCCGAATTCCGAGCAACTCTTTGGCACGGAACAAATGGTGAATGTATGCACGCGAATACGTCTGACACACCGCACAGGTACACCAGCGATCCAGCGGCTCATCGCTGTCGCGACA
>CAIZHO010000338.1 GCA_903932805.1 uncultured Roseiflexaceae bacterium
CGGCGCACGTCGGGCTCGCTGCGGGTCTTGAGCAAGTGGGCTACCAATAGGGCTTCGTTGAGGGTCGAGGCGACTTCGGCCACAAAGATGGTGTAATCGCCATAGTGGTAGGGCTGGGTTTTGCGCGTGTAGAACGAGTGCATCGAGTGGCCCAACTCGTGCGCCAGTGTAAAGACGTCGTCGAGCCGGCTCTGGTAGTTGAGCAGGATGTACGGGGCAGTGGTGTACGAGCCGGTGCTATACGCACCCGAGCGCTTGCCCTTGTTTTCGTAGACGTCGATCCAGCGTGATTCGTAGGCCATGTCGAGCGCTGCAGCGTAGTCGGCACCCAGTGGGCGCAAGGCGGCAGCCACCAATTGGCACCCCTCGCGGTAGTCGACCGTGAGCTCGACACCGGCGTTGATGGGCGGGTAGAGGTCGTAGATGCGCAGATCGTCGAGCTTCATCAGCTTTTTGCGGAGCGCATAGTAACGGTGCATCTTGGGCAGGTTGGCTTTGACCGTGCTGACCAGGTTGTGATAGACCGGCACCGGGATGTCGTTGGGCGCCAGGGCTGCTTCGACGGCGCTGTTGTAGCCGCGGATGCGGGCGTTGACGACGTTGGACTTGACGCCCTGCGACAAGGTCATCGCCAGGGTGTTTTTGTGGGCGGTAAAGGATTTGTAGTAGGTGTGGAAGGTGTCTTTGCGGACCCGGCGATCGTTGCTTTCGAGGTATTTACCGTAGCGACCATGCGACAACTCGACCGTGTTGCCGGCCTCGTCGGTTATCGACCCAAAGGTCATGTCGGTGTTGTTGAGCATCCCAAAAATGGCATACGGCGCCGACGTGACTTCGCTGAGTTGCGCCAACACACCCTCGACCTCGGCCGAGCGGGTATGTGTACGGTTGCGGAGCAGGACGTCGAAGTAATAGGCGTACTGTGACAGGGTGGCGTCGGCGCTGATCCAACCGCGGAGCTGGGCCTCGGGGAGGGCCAAAATCTCGGGCTCGACAAACGCCAGCGCCGCCTGCGCTTTGGCGACCATCGACTGTGCCTGGGCATTGAGCTCTTGACCAGTTGCATCGCCCGAATCGCTGTCGTAGCGGCAGTGGGCATAGATGTAGAGTTGGTGCGCGACGGTCATCAGCGCTTCGCGCGTTTTGAGCACGGTGACGAGCGCCGCAGCGCCATTGCTGATGGTGCCGACCAGGGCATGCATGGCGTCGATGCGGCCATCGATGGTGGCCAACTCGGTCCGCCACGCGGCGTCGTCGGCGTACATCAGGCTCAGGTCCCAGGTATCGGCGCTGTTGGCCTCGCTGCGCGTGGGGACGCTCTGGGCGTTGGGGGTGGTCATGGGCACGTCCTTTCGAAATCTCTTGGTTCTAGTATAGCGGACTGATTATTGAATGGTCAGCCAATCGAGGCGCACCATGAGCCGACGCATCTGACCAGTGAGTGGACCGCGCTGGGTGCGGTAGTCGTTGGCGTCGGGGACGAACGTCGGGCCACGAAGCGTAATCACCACATCAGCGCCGGCCGATTGGACCGGTAGGTCGATCACTTCGACCCGTACCCCTGCGGTATCGGCGGCGAAGGTGCCGATGACCCGGTTGTCGAGCCAGACCTCGATGGGGCCATTGGGGACGACATCGCGGGGCCAGCCGCGGCCGTCGACACGCAGGGTCAGTCGTTGGGTCGATCCATTGCCGGCCGCGGGGAAGCGGAACTGCGCGCCGTCGCTGCACCAGCGCAGATTGACGTTGAGCACAGCGTCACCCTCACCCAGGTAACAGCCGCGCAGGTAGCCGATGTCGAGGTCGTTGCCCACGTCAATCTCACGCATGGGGGCAGGTTTGAGCCATTGCCAGGCCCACTCGACCGGATTGCGGCGATCGATTAGCGTATCGCCAAAGAGCCGCTTGGCCCCGTCACGATCATCGAGGGTACGCAGGGCATCGGCACGGGTCAGTTGGATTTCGACCACGTCGGGGTCATCGGCCGGCAACAGGGCTGCCACATCCACTGCCCGCCCCTGCCAGCTCGCTTGCAGGGCAGCACCGACGCGATCGAGGGGCAGGGGCAACGGTGCGGGGATAGGGTTGACGAACGGATTATTGCGGAGCTGCGCGGCATAGGCAGCGCTGTTGGCTCGTAACGGTTGGGCGGCGTCGACCAGCGTGTTGCAAAACAGCACCGATGGTGATGGCCAAAAAAACGACGGTGTCACCGCTGGCCAGAGTGATACCCACGGCGTCGCCGCCAGAGACCAGACGACACTGGCAGCAGCAATCGTCAACCC
>CAIZHO010000339.1 GCA_903932805.1 uncultured Roseiflexaceae bacterium
AGGCTGTTCGTGCATCCATATGACATGTGCATCGACGCGATCACTGATTGATGCCGGTGACACAACGCTACTTATCACATTGCCGCGACTCACATCGACTTCACGGTCGAGAACCAGGGTGATTGCTTCGCCACGTCCAGCCTGCTTGCGTTCGTTTTTGTATTCAACGATGTTCTGGACAACTGCACGTGTCCCCGCCGGGAGGACCACAATCTCGTCCCCGACATGCACTTTACCACCGGCAACGGTCCCGCTGAACCCACGGAAGTCCTGATGCGGTCGATTAACCCATTGCACTGGCATACGGAACGGATCATTCTCGTGCAGGGTGTCGGCATCGACTTCTTCGAGGTACGACATGAACGTGAGACCTTGGTACCATGGCATATTCGTGCTGTGTTTGAACACATTGTCACCGAGCAGTGCAGACATCGGGATGGCGGTGATACTCGTAAAATTGAGTTGTTTTGCAAATTCGCGATACTGTTTTTCGATGGTTCGAAAGACGTCCTCGCTGTATTCCATCAGGTCCATTTTGTTGACCGCCAACACCACATGACGAATACCCAGTAACGAGGCAATACAGCTATGGCGGTGTGTCTGGACCAGCAACCCTTTGCGGGCATCGACCAAAAGCACCGCGAGGTCTGCAGATGATGCACCAGTTGCCATATTGCGCGTGTATTGCTCATGACCAGGGGTGTCGGCGACGATGAAGCGACGCTTCGCAGTCGAAAAGAATCGATATGCTACATCAATGGTTATGCCTTGCTCACGCTCTGCTTGCAGGCCATCAACCAAAAGCGATAAATCGAGTGCATCGACATCGCCAAGCTTACGCTGACTTTCGATGTGAATGCCGCGCAACTGATCTTCAAAAATCAATTGTGCATCAAAAAGCAATCTCCCTATGAGTGTTGATTTGCCGTCGTCGACACTGCCACAGGTCAAAAATCGGAGCAAACTACGTTGGCTTTCAAGGGTAATTTGTGGCATTAGAAGTACCCTTCGATTTTCTTCTGCTCCATCGAACCAGGCTTGTCATAATCAATCATACGACCCGCACGTTCAGATGTCCGTGCACTCAGTGTTTCGTAGACGACTTCTTCGATGTTGGCAGCCGTTGATTCTACTGCGGCAGTCAACGGGTAACAACCCAGTGTTCTGAATCGAATCATTCGCATATGTGGCTTCTCGCCTGGTAATAATGGCATCCTATCATCATCGACCATCAAGATTTGTCCATCACGGACGACCGTTGGTCGCTCCTTGGCAAAGTACAGTGGGACGACAGGTATGTTCTCTCGTTTCACGTATTGCCAAATGTCGAGCTCCGTCCAGTTGCTTATAGGGAACGCTCGTACACTTTCACCAGGCGCAATACGGGTGTTGTAGAGATGCCACAGTTCAGGACGCTGACGCTTCGGATCCCAGCGGTGGTGTTGATTGCGAAATGACATAATCCGCTCTTTGGCGCGTGAGCGTTCTTCGTCGCGGCGTGCACCGCCAATCGCGCAGTCAAATTTGTGCATATCTAAGGCTTGCCGTAGAGCTACGGTTTTGAGTTCGTCGGTATGTACACCAGACCCATTGTTGAAAACGTTGATCCCTTTGGCAATCG
Source organism: uncultured Roseiflexaceae bacterium (assembly GCA_903932805.1). Taxonomy (GTDB): domain Bacteria; phylum Chloroflexota; class Chloroflexia; order Chloroflexales; family Roseiflexaceae; genus UBA965. The sequence continues at coordinate 1,622 of CAIZHO010000339.1, forward strand.
CGTCTTCGTTACGGTGGACCAACAATTTCACCCCGAGTTCTGCCATACGTTGATCGCGGAACGCAATCATTTCGTGGAACTTCCAGCTCGTATCGATGTGCAATATCGGGAAAGGAGGCAACGATGGAAAGAATGCTTTCAATGCAAGATGAAGGAGTACTGATGAATCCTTGCCGATGGAATACATCATGACAGGACGTTCGAATGTTGCGGCGACTTCGCGGAAAATATGTATGCTTTCGGCTTCGAGATTGGACAAATGATCCATGCGTATCCTCCAAAACTTGTGTATAGTATAGCACACGGTGGCTTTAGAATGCGCTGACATGCGTTCTACCGGTTGGTCGTCGAATCTAGTGGATGTCAAGTTTGTACATGCGGAGCGCCTGATGACACTTCAACAATTATTGCAAGACCAGCACATTGTGATTCTTGATGGTGCATTAGCGACCGAACTCGAACGCCATGGCGCTGACTTGCAGCATTCGTTGTGGTCGGCACGATATTTGTTGACAGAACCAGAACGCATTGAGCGCGTGCATCGTGACTACCTTGATGCAGGGGCTCAAATCCTCCTTACGGCAAGTTATCAAGCGACGATTCCAGGATACCTGAATCACGGGTACTCTACAGAAGACGCACACGCAGCAATCCGTACATCTGTTGCACTCGCACGTGCCGCTTGTCGTGCGTGGCATGACGCTCACCCAGAGATTTCGTCTCGCCGGTTGGTGGCCGGGTCTGTCGGACCGTATGGTGCGTATACCGCAGATGGCGGCGAATACCGTGGCAACTATGGACTTTCCAGCGAGCAGTTGATTGCATTTCATCTTCCACGGATCAAAACTCTCGCTGCAGCCGGTGTTGATTTCATTGCCTGCGAGACCATCCCAGACCTGCACGAGGCTGAAGCGCTTGCACAATGCGTCGCCATGATCCCCGGGCTTACCTGTTGGATGGCTATGAGTTGCTGCGACGGTGGGCATTGCAATGCGGGACAATCAATCGAATTGGTCGCGCAACGCATGCAAACCTATGCATGTGTAGCTGCCGTCGGGGTGAATTGCACAGATCCGCGCTATGTCACTGACATCGTGCGTCGATTTGCCCAGCACACCGATAAACCCATCGTTGCATATCCGAATTCGGGCGAGTCTTACAATGCGGTGTCCAAGTCATGGTCAGGCACTGTTTCGTGCAGCGACTACGTCGAAGCAGCCCGTGCATGGGTCGATGCCGGTGCCCGCATTGTCGGCGGGTGCTGCCGCACAACGCCCGAGCACATTGCAGGACTGGCAGCGTTCTATCTCCCCACGGAATAATACGTTCTTTGGTTGTATATACTCCACAAAAAACACGCCCCCGCTCATGGCGAGGGCGTGTTGCTCGTTGCTTAGCGGAAGGGAGGCGACGCGAGCACCCCACCACCGCCGAGATTCCATGCTTTGTTGGGACCACGGTCGATGTTGAAGGTTGTGTCGGGACCGAGGTTGTCGTTGTATATGTCGCCGTAGTTGCCCACCTGCGCAATAATCTGGTACGCAAAATCTGGTGAGAGGCCGAACTGACTCCCGATTTTGCCTTCTACCCCGAGCAAGCGGAGCACACGCGGGTCGGTACTCGTTGCCAGCGCTTCATCAACGTTGCTACGGTCGATCCGCAGTTCTTCGGCATACATGGTCGCATACACGCTCCAGCTGACGATGTCATACCACTGATCATCACCTTCGGCGACCACAGGGCCGAGCGGCTCGCGTGAGATGCGGTCGCCCAACACCACATGCTGGTCGGGATTCTTGAGGTTGACGCGCTGCACCGACAATTGACTACTATCGCTGGTGACGGCATCACACTCACCTTCTGCGTAAGTGCTGTACAGTTTTTCGCCATCGATTTCGATCAAATCGAACGAGATATCACGCGCTGCAAAATCGTCGCGCAAGTTCAACACACTTGTGGTCCCGCTGGAAGCACAGATCCGTTTGCCGGCGAGGTCTGTGAGTGTGTTGATGCCGCTATCTGCTCGTACCAAGAAGGTTTGACCGTCATGAAACGTGGTAGGGGCAAACATCAGTTGTGCGCCATCGCGCGAGGCGGTCCAGGTGGTGTTGCGTATCAACACGTCAATCAGTTTGGTGCGGACCGCATTGAGACGCTCATTGGGTCCATCTGCAGTAGTCACGGGGATGTACTCGACTTTCGTCGGGTCGCCCAATACCGCTGCTGCGATGACTTTGCAGAAGTCGACGTCGAACCCACTCCAGCGCTTGCGTACCGCGTCATACAGACCGAACCCGGGCAGGTCGGCGTTTACCCCACAGCGGAGGATGCCACGCGCCTGCACTGCAATGAGCGTCGATTCACCCAGCGATGTGGTACTGGTTGGTTCGGGTTCGAGGGCCGGCTCGGGGGTTGGCTCGGCGACTGGCTGAACTTCAGGTGTGGCCGTCACAATAATTGTTTGGGCGGTCGGCACTGCAGTATCGGCGAGTTGTGATAGGGTGCCACATGACATAACGAATACACTGGTTATCAACGCAAAGAGAATCGAAGAGCGACGCATACGTGATTCCTTTATTTTTGCAAAACCCACAAGGAGCCAGTTGGAACGAGACGGATGGTATACCCGTTATTATTATGATCAATAATTCAATTATGCAACTTTGGGTTGCTGCGGGATCGCTGATTAGACTTCATATTCC
>CAIZHO010000340.1 GCA_903932805.1 uncultured Roseiflexaceae bacterium
CAGTGCGACGATTATCCCTCCGCCGGTCGACCTCGCGCCGTTCCAGCCCCGCCCCGCCGGCGACTATTATCTGACCGGCGGTCGGTTGGTGCCCTACAAGCGCATCGATCTGGCCATCCAGGCGTGCAGCGCGCTCAATCTGCCGCTGGTGGTCTTTGGGGATGGGCGTGACAAAACTGAACTGATGGCCATGGCCGGTCCGACGGTCCGCTTTGTGGGGCGCATCAGCGAGCAGGAACGTCTCGATTTGTATGCGGGCTGCAGCGCGTTTTTGTTCCCTGGCGAAGAAGACTTCGGCATCACCCCGCTCGAGGCCATGGCAGCCGGTCGGCCGGTCATCGCATATCGCGGCGGCGGTGCCCTCGATACGGTCATCGATGGTCAGACGGGGCTGTTTTTTGCTACCCAAGAGCCAGCAGCGCTCCAAGATGCACTGACCCGCGCCGCCGCCATCGACTGGGACGCGCAGGCGATACGCACCCATGCCGAGTCGTTCGGGCGCGATCGCTTCGTCGCACGCATCCGCGCCTTCGTCGAGACCCATCACGAGGTGATCAATGGATGATTTTGGACGATTGACACGCATCATCCGGCGCCGCTGGTGGGCGTTGGTGGTCCCCGCGCTGGTCTTCCTGCTGAGTGCACTTGTGCCCGCCATCGGTGCGCCGCCGCAGTATGCCGTGTCGCGGACCATTTTGCTCACCAATCGATCGCCTATGAACGACACCGGGGATACGCTGGCCTACGACTTCCCCGCGATTAGCCGGAGTGCTGCATATCAAACCAAAGTTGCTGCGTTGGTCGGTGCTGATATGACAGCAGCCGCAGTGGCCGCAGCGCTCGACGTGCGCAACGATAACCGCGCCGTGACCTTCACGGTCAGCGGGAGCGACCCGACGACGTTGGTGCCCATCCGCGACGCGGCCGTGGCAGTCCTCGCGCGGGATGGTACACTGTTGTGGGGCAATACGAGTGGCCAAACCACCGTTAATATTGCTGATTTGGCGCACCAAGACGACCCACAACGGGTCGCAATCTGGCGCGATCAACTCGCCGCAGCGGTGCTCCGTGGTCTAGCTGGTGCATTACTGGGGCTGTTGGTCATCACCATCCGCGGGGTAGAGGGAGCAGACGCGCATGCGCATGAGTGAGTACTTCAAAATCTTCCGGCGCCGCTGGGTGCCGGTGCTGTTGGCCATGCTGTTGACCGCAGTGGCTGCATATGTGTTTAGCAAGCTGCAAGAGCCGCTCTTTCGCTCCGAAGCGAGCTACCTCGTTGTACCCAACCGCAACGACAACGGATTATCGATTGTGTTGACCAACAATATGAACAGCTACAAACAGCTGGCGTTGGCGCGCCCCCAAATCGAAAAACTCAGCGCCCAGCTCCAACTCGACCGTAGCCCCGAATGGTTGCTCGAGCACATCTCGATTCAAGCAAATGCAGATGATCGCAAGATGATCGTGCAGGTCGATTACCCCGACGTCGATATGGCGCCGCGATTGGCCAATGCCGTCGGCGAAAACATGGCGGCCCTGGTGAGCTCACTCAACGACGGCCTCGAAGGCACTGACAAAATCAACATGCGTATGACGACGCCGGCCACCCCGCCGACCTTGTATCGCCCACAAACCCGGATCAACGTCGCCGCCGGCGCCTTCCTCGGTCTGATTATCGGGTTGTTGTTGGCGCTGGTCCTCAACGCCCTCGACGACACCCTCAAAAACAGCGAAGATGTCGAAACACTGGTCGGTTTGACCGTTATCGGCGCCATCCCGACCCAAACACCCAATCCTGACCGCCGGGTCGCCGCGAGGAGAACGCAATGACCAGCACCTCTACTTTGGTTGCCCTGAGCGACCCGCAGTCGGCTGCTGCCGAAGCGTTCCGCACCCTGCGTACCAACATTCAATTCGCCGGGCTCGATCGGACGCTCCAACTCCTCACCGTTACCAGCGCCGGCATCGACGAAGGCAAATCCCACGTCGCCGCCAATTTGGCGATCACCATGGCCCAGGCCGAGCAACGTGTCGTCTTGGTCGACTGTGATTTGCGGCGACCAGCGTTGCACACGCTCTTTGGCTTGAGCAACGAGACCGGCATCACCACCATGCTCCTCGCCAGCGAGGGGACACCAGCACCGTTGCAAGCCACCTCGGTACCTGGCCTGCAGTTGCTGGCGAGTGGTCCATTGCC
>CAIZHO010000341.1 GCA_903932805.1 uncultured Roseiflexaceae bacterium
AATCGGGGTACGAGGTGGTCGTCGAGCGAGTGTTGGCGGTGCTCGACCGTGACGTGCAGGGGCATCCACCGATTGGCTGGCATGTCTATACGATCTACTTTTTGTGTCGGGTGGTCGGTGGGGCGCCACACACCGTAGCCGAAACGAGTGCGGTGGGTTGGTTTGGCCTTGATGCGCTGCCACCGTTGTCGCTCGAACGGGTGACGGCGGCGCAGTTAGTGCGATTCGGCGAGTTGGCGCGCGATGCGCATGCGCCGGTTTGGTTTGATTGAATTCGTCCATGTATGGAAGAGGAAGAAATGACGCATTCGCTCTATGGTCGTGATGTGCTCAAGATGAATGATGTGAACCAAGCCGAAGTCGCAGATTTGATCACGGCTGGTTTGACGCTCAAAGGGCGATTGCGTCGTGGGGTGCCCCACCAACTGCTCCACGGCAAAAACCTGGCCATGATGTTCTTTAAACCGTCGACGCGTACCCGGAGCGCGTTCGAAATAGGCATGCAACAGCTCGGCGGCCATGCCATGTTTTTGTCGGCCAACGACATGCAACTCACCCGTGGCGAGACCTATGCCGACACGGCGCGCGTGCTTGAGCGCTATGTGGATGTCATCATGGCACGCGTGTTTGACCACGGGACGTTGGTCGAAATGGCCGACGCAGCACGGGTACCCGTCATCAACGGGCTGTGTGATATGCACCACCCTACCCAGACGCTGGCAGATTTGATTACCGTCAAAGAACTGTTTGGCGGCACGCGCGGCGTGCGCATCGCCTATGTGGGCGACGGCAACAACATGGTGCACTCGCTGTTGCACGCTGCGCCATTGGCCGGCATGCACATCGCGGTAGCCACCCCAGCCCATTATGCGCCTGATCCGCGGGTCGTCGCCGAAGCACGGACGATTGCCGAGCAGAGCGAGTCCGAGGTGTTGCTGACCACCGACCCGTACGAGGCGGTCGCCCAGGCCGATGTGGTGTACACCGATGTGTGGGTGAGCATGGGCCAGTCGGATGCAGCAGAACGCGTCGCGGCGTTGCAGGGCTATCAGGTGAACGAGAAACTGATGAGCGCGGCGCGGCCGACAACCAAATTCATGCACTGTCTGCCGATGCACCGCGGCGAAGAAGTCACGGCAGCCGTTGCCGATGGTCCCCAATCGGTGGTGTTCGATCAAGCAGAAAATCGCTTGCATGCGCACAAAGCGATTTTGGCATTGCTGTGTAGCATCGAAGGACAAAGCTTGTTGTGAATTATGAATGGGGAATTATGAATGATGAATTGGTGGTACTATGCAAATTCCTCTTCCTCATTCCTCATTCTCAGGAGGGTGTATGGCGATTGTACGACTCTTGGTGCATGACGTCGCAGTGAGTTCGGCGTTCTACTGCGAGATGTTTGGATTTGTCGAGACAGAAAACTGGGGCGGGGCGTTTGCCATCGTCGCACGCGATGACCTGCAGTTGTGGCTGAGCGGGCCGCAAACATCCGCTGCCAAAACACTGTCCGATGGGCGGCAGCCCGCTCCGGGTGGGTGGAATCGTGTCGTTTTGCCGGTGGATGATTTGGTAGCCACGGTTGAACGCCTGCGCACGGCGGGTGCAACGTTCCGATCCGATATCGTCCAAGGCCCTGGCGGGCAGCAGATCCTGTGTGACGACCCGAGTGGCAATCCGCTGGAGCTCTTCCAACCGCGCTGAGCGCGTGGGGGATAACCCGGAGCACGAGCGCAATCGGGGGACACGCGCGGCAGGAAGCGTCCGCCCGTCGACGGTGTCGGCGGGCGGCTGGTGTGTCTGGCGGAAGCGCGCGACGGGCATGCAGGGATGGCTGGGTAGGCCGTTCGTTTTTTCTCAATCAAGCGAAAATAGACCGTACTGCGACTAAAATATCGAAAATAATTAATAAATCTATGCTACATTGAGAGTGAGAGAAAAGGAGGGGACATGAAAATCATGAACCTGCGGAACATCGGAATCGTGTTGGCATTGGGCGTGATGTTGAGTGCGTGTACCGCATCGGTAAACGGCTCGAGCGTGCAGCCAATCGCCGGCACAAATTGCAAAAATACTGGTTTGCAAGAAGAAAATTGTACGATTGGATTCGGATCTGACAATGGTGAACTGAAATTATCAACAGACATCATTAACACGACACTGGCCGATACGGCAGATGGTGCGACGGTCAACATCAACTTGCGCAACAATTCGACAACGGTCAATTATGCCGTGGCGTATGTTGCTGGCCCAGAGTCATGCACGACCAGCATCTTCTGGGGACCGAACGAGGCAGGCGACGGTTCTGTGGCGACGGGTGCGGGGGATGGCTGCACTATTCTGTATACCGATACGGTCAAAACAGAACGGATTCAGCAGATCGCGTTGAAGTTCACCATTGCACAGACGGCGTACATCGTCGTCAGCATGGCCGACAAAGACGACGCCACCCAGGCGGT
>CAIZHO010000342.1 GCA_903932805.1 uncultured Roseiflexaceae bacterium
ATCGCGACCCGGGTCGACGCCGACAACGTCCTTGCGCTGATAGCCGACTACAGCATCGTCGTGGACGCGACCGATTCGTTTGCGACGCGCTATGTGCTCAACGACGCCTGCGTCCGGAGCGCCAAGATACTCGTGTCGGGGGCTATTTTTCGCTTCGAAGGGCAAGTCAGCGTGTACGCGCCGCATCGTGGTGGGCCGTGTTACCGCTGCCTCTTCCCCACCCCGCCGAGTGCGGAACTCGCACCCAATTGCGCCGAGGCAGGTGTTTTTGGTGTGCTCCCCGGCGTGGTCGGCTCGGTCCAAGCGACCGAAGTGGTCAAACTCATCCTCGGCGTGGGTACCCCACTGATAGGGACCCTTTGGCTCTATGATGCCCTGACGCTTTCGATTGATCGCTTTGCAGCGCCGCGCAACCCGCAGTGCGTCTGTTGTGGCGATACCCCGAGCTTGACCACGATAGGCATCGAAGAGGTCGCTTGTGCGGTTATCGACGACAGCGAGGAACTCTCCGTCCACGCAATACAGACCCGACTGCAACAGTTGCCACGTCCGTTTTTGCTGGATGTGCGTGAACCGCACGAATACGACGCTGGTCATTTGCCTGGCGCGGTACGCATCGGCGTCGATGCGCTTTCGCAGACCCTCGCGGCAATCCCGGTCGACGGTGATATCATCGTCTATTGCCGCAGCGGTATGCGCAGTGCCCGTGCCCGCGATATCCTCGTCCGGAGCGGTCGTACCGCTGTGAGCATGCGTGGCGGCCTGTTGGCCTGGCATAATCTCCTCGACCCCAGTATCACCGTTGTCTAGCGGAGGGCCTCTATGCACCTCGACGAATTCCAATCACATGCACAACCCGATCCCACCTGGAGCCCCGCGCTGATTGCCCTGTGGCATCAGGGTCGTGGCGATTGGACCGCGGCGCACGATACCCTCCAAGACGCAGTCGGTGCCGACGCTGATTGGGTCCATGCGCATCTGCACAGGGTCGAAGGCGATGCCCCCAACGCCGCCTACTGGTATCGGCGGGCCCGACAGCCAGTGCCCCCGCCTGCGCAGACACACGCTGCAGAATGGCGTCAGATAGCCACCACATTGCTCGGAGCACGCTAAGCGAGGTGCACATGGCTCCACGAATCGGCGAAATCATCGAATCGGCCACCCTCACCTATGTCGCTGGGACCTACACACTATTGGCAGCGCCTGCATTCGGCGCGCTGGTCCTTGCCCATACCCAAGATCCACAGGTGCAGATCTATGGCGTGGTCACGGATGTCCGGACCCTCAGTCGCGAACCGGGTGGGCGAGCGATTGTGCGCGGGCAGAGCTACAGTGGTCGCGAACTCTACAACGAACAAATCTATCAGGCGCATCCCGACCTCAAGGAAGTCTTGCAAACCGAGTTCAGTGTCTGGGTCCTCGGGTATCGGCGCGGTGACACGGTCGTGCAGCGTATACCCCATTTCCCTGCGCCCGTCCATTACACAGTCGAACACGCCGATGTCGATGCCATTCGCGCATTTGCGTCGGATTTCGGCTATTTGCGGATGCTCATCGGTGCCCAACATCTGCCTGCCGACGAGTTGATGGCAGCCCTCATCCGGAGTATGATGCAGGTCGCTCCCGAGGGAGCGCATGCATATGCACTGCGGGCCGGCAAGGCATTGACGACGCTGTTGCGCGAGGATTTCGATCGAGCGCGGCATATCCTCGCACGCGTCCGGAGCGACTTCGACTAGCGCGTTCTGTTGCGTCGGTGCGTTCGTGTGTGCTATGATGAACGGTAATATCGAGGGGACGTGGCGAAATGGCAGACGCGCAAGTCTTAGGAACTTGTGGAGCAATCCGTGAGGGTTCAACTCCCTCCGTCCCCACCAGTGGCGACGCAACACCTTCGTGTGTTGCGTTTTTTTGTGCTGAGGCACACAAGGAGTAGCATCTATGCACTCGGACCTCATCTCCAAAATCGAAAAAGCCCGTCACTATGCCACCCAACCCGAACGCATCGCCATCCAGACGCTCACGGCGACCTTTCGCGGCGGCAACAACGATCACGTCATCACGGTCGATGCCGGCGTTTGGCGGTGCGATTGTGACTTCTTCCGTGGCCACGGCACGTGTGCGCACGTCATGGCCATCCAAAAAGTCCTTTCTCCCATGCTCTCGGAACAAGCGCGCAGTGCAGTCAACCCCCTCGACGACGACACCATCGCGAGTCAGTTGGCCTAGTCGATGACCATCGTTATCGCACACCGCGGCGCATCGGCATATGCCCCCGAGAACACACTGACCGCATTTGCACTGGCAGCAGATATGGGCGCCGACATGTCGGAACTCGACGTTATCTGCACCAGCGACGGCAAACTGGTGGTCTTCCACGACGACACGACCGGCCGGTGGGAGTCCACCGATCGCGTCGTCCGTGACATCACGTATGCCGATATGCAGTCGCTCGATATTCGTGGCGAACGGGTCCCATTGCTCGCCGACGTCCTCGACCTGGCACGCACGCGTGGGATGCGCCTGAATGTCGAGCTCAAACACGCTGGCGTTACAGGACCGGTCTTGGCGGCCATCCACGATGCCCGTATGACTGACGCAGTCATCATCTCGTCGTTCGAGCCGCTTGCGCTCCACGAGGTACGTGC
>CAIZHO010000343.1 GCA_903932805.1 uncultured Roseiflexaceae bacterium
CGCGTGTCCATCGAACGACTTGTCCTCGCTACCCCAGACCAGCCAAACGCGCTCCTCGAATCACAGACGCAGCGTGACACCGCCGTTGCAGCGCCCACATGGGCTGTATCGCCCCTCGACACCTTCAGCGTACAGGGACTGAGGTATACCTATGCAACGGGTCGTGGCGTCGGCAATATCTCGTTTAAACTCCAACGCGGGTCATTCACGGTACTAACCGGAAGGGTAGGAAGCGGCAAAACGACTCTCCTTCACCTTTGTGCAAGACTGCTCGAGCTCCAACACGGCACGGTACTATGGAATAATACAGATGGAGAGCGCACCTGGTGGCGCGCAGTCGTTACCGTGCCACAACAACCATTTCTGTTCAGCACATCAATCCGTGACAACATCATCCTCGGGTCATCTCCTACACGCCTCGCCGATGTACTGACAGCAACCGCCCTCGACACCGACATCGCCCAAATGGGTGAAGGACTCGACACGATTGTCGGTCCACGCGGCATGCGTCTATCGGGCGGCCAGCGACAACGCGTTGGGCTTGCACGGGCATTGTTACGGAACGCCGAACTACTGATCCTTGATGATGTCACCAGTGCTCTTGATGTCGTGACCGAAGCACACATCCTGCGCCATCTCATTGCCACAGGAACCACCATCCTTGCGAGTAGCAATCGGCCGGCAGTGTTGGCCCATGCAGACACCGTCATCGTGATTGAAGATGGGCACATGGTCGCTCAGGGGCCTCTTGCGCTTCTGCTCGAGACAAGTAGACCCATGCAAGCATTGTGGGCAGATTGGCAATCCGCGCTCCAACCGGCGAGCACAACAGACCACCGCAACGCAGTGACAGAGGAGTAATCATGACGCGCGTTATCATCATCACCGGAGCAGGCTCAGGAATCGGTCAAGGCACAGCACTCACCTTTGCCGAACGTGGCGACACGGTGGTCGCTGCCGATATCGACGTGACGGCAGCACAGCACACGATTTCACGCACCAGTGAGCCCACAGCACACATGGCAGTGCACTGTGATGTGTCGGACGAATTGTCAGTTCAACAGATGGTAGCGAGCGTGCGTGCACGGTACGGCCGCATCGATGTGCTCGTCAACAACGCGGGGATACTGATCAGCAAACCGTTACATCTCACGAGTTGGTCAGAATGGCAACGGATTCTCAACACCAACCTCGGCAGTGTGTACCTCTGCAGTGCAGCGGTGCTGCCCACGATGCTGAAACAGCAGACCGGCGCAATCATCAACATCGCTTCGCCGCATTCATTTGCAACGACCACGAACATTGCAGCATATGCCGCCTCCAAAGGAGGTGTCGTCGCATTGACCCGTCAGATGGCGATGGATTACGGTCGATTGGGCATTCGCACGAATTGTGTGGTTCCCGGGGCGATCGACACGGCCATGTTGCGCAGCGATATCGCACATGGTGACGGTGTCGAAGCCAGTTTGGCAGGTTGGGCACGTGTCCAACCGATTGGCCGCGTCGGTCAGCCGGCAGATATCGCCAATGTCATCTACTGGCTCGCAGGTCCAGACGCAGCATTTGTGCTCGGAGCCGCCATTCATGCAGACGGTGGAATGTTAGCGCAACTCACGCCCCCCACCGAGTAACGCGAACCGTCCGACGACCCATGTACCCGCATGTCTACGAGAAGGAGCACACGCATGAGCACATACGGCATAGGCCCTGAGCGGCTGACACACATTGATGCAGTTCGTACAACATCACCCATATCCATCAACGGAGATCTGACCAAAGAGCCATGGGCGACCGCCCGGCGCTCACCGCGCTTCGTCGACATGGTCAGTGGTGCTCCGGCGCTCTACGATACACGTGTTGCGTGTCTGTACGATGACACTAACTTGTACGTTGGGTACTGGGTCGAAGAACCGTATGTCAGCGCCACCATGACGCAACGAGATAGTTTTATCTGGCTCGATAACGATGTTGAAATATTCATCGGTGGCGACGACTGTTACTATGAGCTCGAGATTAACTCGTACGGTACCCTCTACGAATGTTTCTTCATATGGCAAGATGCGCACACGCGCGGCGGGCGTTTTGATCGACCGGATTTCGATGTATACACACGAAACGTCGACATACTCGGCGGCTTCCAGGATTATCGCTATGGCAAACACCCACGTGGTCGCCGCTGGGGGTTCCTCGATTATGACCTCCCCGGCCTTCAATGTGCGGTGAACGTACAAGGGACCATCAACGATCACCGCGATGTCGATGGCGGATGGACGGTCGAACTGGCAATCCCTTGGCAAAGCATTGGATTCATGTTCAAAAGCGGCAGATTCGATCCCAGGCCAGGCGCTGTCCTCCGTTGCGATTTTTCACGCTTCGAAGCGTTACAAGTCCATGGAGCGGCACTCCCGCAAAATCCTGGTTGGAGCTTGAATCCGCACGGCGTATACGATTCGCACATCCCCGAAGCGTTTTCGGTTGTGACACTCCGCTAAACGCAGGGTTCTCATTGATTTGGCCGTTCTAAACGGCACCGATTGGATTTGACAAACCGCGCGCGTTTCGTGTACAGTAACGGAGGTATCAAGTGGCTGCGCCGATGTGGCGGAACTGGCAGACGCGCTACGTTCAGGGCGTAGTGAGGGTGACCTCGTAAGAGTTCGAATCTCTTCATCGGCACCACTTGGACTCGTTGGGGTATCGTATAAGGGTAGTACATCTGACTCTGAATCAGACAGTTGAGGTTCGAATCCTTGTACCCCAGCCACACAAAACCTCCCGCTTTGCGGGAGGTTTTCTCTGTAATCAGCAGCCACATCCCCGGCGTGATATGGGGCAGGACGAGGTGCTGTTCACACCACGGAACGGCGCTTGACGTCTTTGCAAAGCCTCTGTACTGCGCCAAAATCCCGATTGAAAACTCGGTTTGACAAACGCCCTTCTCGGCGTCTATAATACCGTTCAGTTGCCGAGGTGGCGGAATTGGCAGACGCACTAGTTTGAGGGGCTAGTGAGCAGCAATGCTCGTATGGGTTCAAGTCCCATTCTCGGCACCACACCCTCTTGGTATGGGCGATTAGCTCAGTTGGTAGAGCACCTCGTTTA
>CAIZHO010000344.1 GCA_903932805.1 uncultured Roseiflexaceae bacterium
GCGCAAAGCAACGAATAGGGAAAATGAGGAATTGGGAATGAGGAATTGGGAAATGAGGACTTGGGAAATGAGATACCAGCAGCCAGTCGCGAGACTGACGCTGGTATTTAATCTCTGATCTCTGATCTCTGATCTCTGATCTCTGATCTCTGATCTCTGATCTCTGATCTCTGATCTCTGATCTCTGATCTCTGATCTCTAGAGAACGTCGACGTGACTATGGTCACCGAGGACGAGGCGGTATGCACTGGGCCGAGCCGAAGAACGTGACACCACGACCGAGCGGCCAATCAGGCTGTCGCACAGGCGGCCGGGCAGGTCGTTGATGGTGCAGTCTTCGAGGACAATGGAGTGCTCGATTTCGCTGTTTTGGATGGTGCAATGATGATAAATCGATGTAAACGGCCCCACGTATGAGTTGATGATGCGCGTGCCTTTGCCGATGATGGCGGGGCCGCGGATGGTGCTGTTGATGACTTCAGCACCTTCTTCGATGATGACCTTGCCGATGATATGTGAAGCGGCATCGATAGAGCCATTGTTGACCTCGGCCATTTCGTCGAGGACGAGGCGGTTGGCCTCGAGCATGTCGTCTTTTTTGCCGGTATCAATCCACCAGCCGCGATGGACGTAGGGGAACACGGTTTTGCCGGTATCGACCAGCGCCTGAATCGCGTCGGTTATCTCGAGCTCACCACGGGCCGAGGGTTTGATCGAGTCAATTGCGTGCCAGATTGAGTTGTCGAACATGTAGATACCGACCAGGGCCAGGTTCGACTTGGGTTCTTTGGGCTTTTCGACCAGCCGCAAGATGCTGCCGTCGGGGTTCAGTTCGGCGACACCAAAGGAGCGCGGATTGGGGACTTCCTTGAGGACAATCTGGGAGTGATACGTGCTGTCTTGGAACTGCTTGATGAGGCCCGAAATACCGCCCTGGATACAGTTGTCGCCGAGGAACATGACGAATTTCTCGTCACCAATGAACGGATGGGCGATTTTGACCGCATGGGCCAAGCCTGAGGGTGCGTCTTGTTGGATGTAGGTGATTTTGACACCGAACTTGGCGCCGTCACCGACTGCTGCCATCACTTCGGCGGCAGTGTTGCCGACGATGATGCCGATATCGTCGATCCCGGCATCGCGGATGGTCTCGATGACACGGAACAGCACGGGTTTGTTCGCTACGGGGACGAGTTGTTTTGCGCTGGTGTAGGTGATGGGGCGCAGACGTGTCCCGTTGCCACCGCTCAGAATCAGACCTTTCATGCAGGCTCCTTCATGGTGTGCGGACACAAGATTGCCGCACGTTTGTATGTGATGTTCGTATAGTAACAAAAACCGAGGCATCGTCCTAGGACGATGCCTCATTACGAGATGACAGAACCGTGATGATTTGCGGCTTAGCGCTTGACGCGAGCTGCACCATAGAAGTGCTTGACCCAATAATCATCGTTGATGTTCGAAATCTGAACACCGTAGGTCGGAGTCATGGCATGGACCATTCTCCCGTTCCCAATGTACATCGATACGTGGGTAATCCCTCGTCGACCACTGGTGTTCTTGAAGAACATCATGTCGCCCGGTGCCATATTGTCCCAGCTGATGTCAATACTACCATTGAAGCTGTACTGCGAGGCCGCTAATCGCGGGATGGTGACACCGACTTGACGGAAGGCGTACATCATCAAGCCAGAACAGTCGAAGCCAGATTTGGGCGTCGTGCCACCCCAGGTATACCGGTAGCCGACATACTGCAAGGCAATGTTGGCGACATCGCTACTAGTGCTGATACCTGCACCGGTGTTCCCGCTACGATTACGGGTCGGTCCAATCGGCAAGGCGGGGAAGTCAGACGTGGTCGGGACCCGGCGGAGGATATGAGAGGTTGCATTCAAAAGGTCTTTAAAAATCCAGACCTTCTTTTTGCCGTCCATCACCTGTACCCAGTCCTTGTACTTCCCAATCAGATCGAACTTACGCCCCAAATCGGCAGTACCGACTTTGGCATGGCGTGAGTCTGGTCCGAGGCGCAGATTGACGTTGCTTTCACGCACATAGCCCACGAGCTCAGGTGATTTATCGGGGATGGTATCAGCCGTGATGACACGGTCGAGGACGGATTTGCTGACATCAATATACTGAGCCTTGACCCACCCGTCGGTCTTCGAGTCGACCGCGACATGGTACCAATCCTGATAGATTTCGATGAGTTCGACTTCGCCACGTACCTTGAGGGTGGTGATGGCGACGTAATCGACACCGGGGCCGTCACGGAGGGTCAACCCTGACTCGAGCACGACGCCCGTCCGCGGTGGGGGCGGTGGCGGGAGGTCTTTGTCGAAGATATCGAAAATTGTTGCAGCGGCATTTTCGGGGAGTGATAACAGCTCACCGGCCATCCAAAACACTGGGGCATCGACACGTTCACGGACCTGGTACCAATCGCCGTATTTGCCGATGACTTGGAGTTCGAGCCCGCTTGACGCGCGGGTGATGGGGTCATAATTGGTGCCTGGGCCGTTGCGCATGTAGGAACGGTCAGTCATCACCGTGACGGGGATAACGACCGGCGACATGGTCTGATTGCGTGACACGAGCGAAATGGGGACCGGCAAGTCTTCGGACTCGGTCAACGGGGCATCGCCCTCGCTGAATGATTCGGTCGTTATCGGGGCAACGTCGACCGTGAAGTCATTGCTCCCATCATCAATAATAATCGGGGCACTGCCGATTTCGGGGACTGCCAAAACGAGTTCGGTCTTGCTGAGGAGGAGTGCACCGGGGATCAGTGCGAGCACCAAGATATGCATCACCATGCGCTGCGAAAAGAACGCTGCAATGCGCTCAGGCCTGCGGATGAGCGTTTGGATGCTCGGAATTCTATCGGTGACACGCGTGGTGCGTTCTTCGCGGCGGTACTCGGTACGACGGCGATTTACCCGTTGGATGAGTTCATATGGGTCCGATGCGGCATTGCGCATGCGTTTGGATTGATCGACCATGGAATACGTACTCCCTCAGTGAATGACCGCACAGAAAAAATCAGGTCATTCATGATGTGCAACATGATTAGGGGTGTGCGGTTGTCGCAAGACAACGCGGCTGCACAGGCGAATCATGCCTCCATCGGAGGAGACATTTCTCCAACTATAGCATGGAACGACACGCTCTTTCAATCGTTCTGACACATCCCTGATGAATAAATGATGATGAACGCAGGATGGTCATCGGTTCGTCATGAGAAAACCGGAATGCGGCGAAGGGTGTACTGCAATGTGCGAAATACGCCCCAACGCACGCCACTGCGCGCCTCAGGGTGCGCCGCGAGGCAGGGGATCTGCAGCGAATTGGTCGTGTACCTCGGCCAACCGCTCGTCGGTATGACGCGCATAGTATTGCTCGGTGATGCGCGTATTGGCGTGGCCGAGGATCGCCGATACCTCCGACAGCTGCACGCCTTCGTTGAGGAGCCACATTGCAACAAAATGGCGGAAGGTGTGCGGGGTAGTCGTGCGGAGTAACGCAGCCTCGCGGACGCGACCGTCACGCTCGACGGTGTCGGCCAGGGTGAGTGCCGCATGGGTGACTACATTCCAGGCGGCGATCCGATTCAACCGGTGCCCTGGGCTACGCGGCCCGTGCGAGATAAACAGCGGCGTGGCACTCGGGAACGACGCCCGCCTCGCCAGCAGATAGGCCTCGATCGCTGTACGCGCATGCGGCCGGACAAACACCGTACGCCGTTTGTTGCCTTTGCCGACAACCGAGACACGGGCAGCCACCGCACCGTGATCACCACGGATGTCAGCGATGTCGATAGCAAGCACCTCAGAGATACGACAAGCGCTCGAAAAAAGAAGATGCAGGAGCGCGTTATTGCGCAACGCCGACAGCCGATCGCGCTCTGGCTTGGAGTGTGGCGTCCCGGCAGCCAGGTTTGTGTCGTAGAACGAGACCAATCTGCGCAGATCTGCGACGTCGGGTGCACGACTGGGGACGATGCGTGGCAATGCGTCGCCGATATGCATTTGGATGAGTGATATTTCGCATCC
>CAIZHO010000345.1 GCA_903932805.1 uncultured Roseiflexaceae bacterium
ACAAAGCGAATGAGGAAACTGTCGGATAGTTCTGCCGTGGTTTTGTTGTTCAAAGGCAAAGTCGTTGCCAATGAGTTCACGGTCAGGGTCACAATGGTCACAATGATGATTGATATTTGGCGAAAGATGTCGCGGTTCATAGACTCTCCAATCAAACTTCCGAAGAATACTTCCACACGGATTTCATGGTACGTATGAGTTCAATTCCACTGGCGACACTCGTTGCAGCACCGTCGCCCGTATTCATCACAGATACGAGGGCTTGTGCGACGAGTTTTGTACCAGCTACCGATGCAACGGTACGAATGGCAGCCTGGACGGTTGCCATGTCTGGGCCGTTTGGTTCGGCAGTCATGTGGTTCGGCACATAACGGATATCGAGGATATCCTCGTCGATATGCAAGTAAATATAATCGCACTGCTCGACAAGCGCCTCCATTGCGAGTCGTAACGCATCTGTTGCACAGGGAACAACGGTGACATCGGTTGCTTCAATGAGGGTGCGCTCTTTGGGATCGAGATTACGCACATCGACCATCACGATGCGTTCGGTAGGCAGCGGTACGGTAATCCCTGCCAATGTACGCCATTGTGAATGGGTCAGGCCTGCACACACCGCAACAGGCATACCGCCGAGCATGCCGGACAAGGTAGTTTTGGATGTGTTGAAGTCACCATGTGCATCGAACCACACCAAGCCGATGCGTGCTTCGGCCCCATGGGCAGCCTGTAATCCGCTGAACACTCCGGTCACGTGGGTGCAGTCCCCGCCAATCATAAAGACGCGTTCACCGCGCCGACGTGCGGCTGCTACGTCGGCAGCAATGCGCGCATTGTACATTCCGATGTTTGTGGGTATATCGGTGCTTTCTGGTATGCCGTCCATGTTTGGTGTCGTGATGACGACGGGCGGCGTCCCAGCAGCAAAAATACCAGAGTTGAGTAATGCATCAACACTCCGTTCGTCGTTATGACAAGCAGTGGCGTTTCGATAGCGCACACCAACCAACGCATACATAGCCTTATCCCTTCACACAATGCAAAACGAACCGGTATACTGCATTATATGCGCAGATTCGTGAATCGTTCGGTTTTTGCACAGTTTTCGCACCAAAATGCGTAGATACGAGGATCGCGTGCAGGCATCACGAGGGTTGGGATTACTCAATGCTGTTCCTGCGCCAATTGTGGTACTTGGATCGGTTATCTCTGTCCAATTTGGTGCCGCATTGGCCCGTGGACTGTTCCCCGTGGTAGGGCCTGCGGGTACCGTGTTCTTACGCCTGAGCGTTGCCATTGTCTGTTTGTACCTGCTACTTCGTCCGGATGTGTTCGGACTATTGCGTAGACATCCGTGGCTGATTGCTGCATTTGGGGCGACAATCGCACTTTCGACGGTCTTTTTCTACATCGCTGTGTCGCGAATTCCGCTTGGAGTAGCAATAGCACTCGAATTTATCGGGCCGTTGATTGTTGCATTGCGAAACTCTCGTCGTCTGCTCGAACGTGCGTGGGTCGTCTTGGCTGGTGCCAGCGTTGCGCTGCTTGTTCCAGATATAGGGACCACACTCGATGGTTGGGGAGTGGCCGCAGCGCTTGTGGCAGCTACATTTTGGGGTTTGTACATCGTACTTGCCCCACGCGTGGCAGCGGTCGCCGCAGAATACGACGGATTAGTAGCTGCATTGTGCATCGCGTGGCTGATCTTGCTTATCCCTGGTATCTTGCAGGGTGGGGCTGCGTTGCTCACGATACACGTTCTGTGGCAAAGTATTGTGATGGGGATCATGGCCGCAGTCATCCCCTTCACG
>CAIZHO010000346.1 GCA_903932805.1 uncultured Roseiflexaceae bacterium
CCAGGTAAGGATCACCATGGATGGTATGCCCCAGTTGCCAAACACCGTACGGTTTTTTGTTGATCCGGTGTCTATTGACGCCGGGTCGACGACGGATGCTGACCTCATCCACCAATGGCAACGGGTCTTGCGGCTCCGCATAGGCGCAGATCTGCTACTGCTCGATGGTGCGGGTATGCAAGTGCATGTGGTGCTGACCGAGCTCTCCCCCAAAATCGCTCGCTGGGAGCAGCGCGCAGCAACGCCTGCAAGCGGTGAACCAAAACAACACATTACCCTGTGTGCTGCACTTATCCGTCCCGAGCGCTTCGAATGGTTGCTCCAAAAAAGTATCGAAATCGGCGTGTCACGCATCGTTCCTCTCCTGTGTGAACGCTCGCGCGTCGATGCACCCGTTACGACCAATAAACAGACACGCTGGCGACGCATTGTGACTGAGGCTGCTGAGCAGTCATGCCGCGGGAAGTTACCGGTGCTGTCTGCTCCGATCCGATTGACCGATTTGTCCATGTCGGCGACTGATCAGGTCTTTTGGCTCCATGAGGGAACGGCCACACGACCGTTGCGTCAGCTGGTCCCGACGCATGCTGCCCCAGCATGGATTGTATCTGGACCAGAAGGTGGATTCAGCCCTACCGAGCAACACTGGATGCATCAGCAGCCCGGCTGGCACGCGGCCGGTTTGGGAGCACGCATCCTCCGTGCCGAGACCGCTCCGCTCGTCGCTGCAACGTTGCTCTTGGCTGCCCGCGGTGCGTTTGATGACGGTGCACCATGAAACGCCTCGGAGTCATCACGCTCGCATTCGCACTCGGGTGGTTGGCAGCAATGCTGACTGCGGGCACCCCGTACGCAGGCGATATCAAGCGTGTGGTTGGGCCTGGTACCCTGGTGCAACTCCAGACGCCGTGGGGCATGCGCACGGCATTTGCCCCTTTTTGGGAGAGTTGGCAACTCGTCGATGCGATTTTTTTTGATCGTGACCGTATCGACCACGGCAAAATGATTCAAGGCGCTATAGATGGCATGTTGGCGACGCTCGACGACAAATATACTTTTTATCAAGAACCAGACAAAGCAGCGCAGACGACCGATGATATGGCCGGCAAAACCGGTGGCATCGGCATTTTTCTGCGTTTCACCGACGGCCGCGCATATGTGTGGAAGCTCATCCCCGATGGCCCCGCAAGCAAAAGTGGAATCATGCAAAATGACGAAATTCTGCAAGTAGACGATCAGCTTGTGGCAACACTGATAGCCGACAAATCTGTCGACGACGCGGCCACCGCGCTCAGTGCACGCATACGCGGCAAAAAAGGCACCTCCGTTACCTTGATTGTGCAAACAAGTGGCACTCCTGCACGCACGGTCACCCTCCAGCGGGATGACATCATCCTGCCCAGCGTCGAATGGCAACGCCTCTCGGGTGACATCGCATACATTCATATCAGCGAATTCAAACGGAACACCCCAGACGTTCTGGCACAAGGCATGCGTGAATTCTCGCGTACACCAATCAAAGCAATGATTCTCGACCTGCGCCGCACGCCCGGTGGCTTGTTGGATAGTGCACAACGGGTGCTCGGCTATTTTTATGATGGGACAGCCTTGTGGGAGGAACGTCAGGCAGGTGCGCTCATCGAGTTGACCACGACACCACCTGATGCTGATATACCACTCGTAACAGTCCCGTTGTATGTCCTTGTGGACGAGCGCTCAGCAAGCGCGAGCGAGGTGGTGGCTGGAGCTTTGCGCGACCGTTACCCAGGCACTGTACTTGTTGGGACACAGACTTTTGGCAAGGGCATTGTGCAAAACATCTACCCGCTGAGCAACGGTGGGACGATTCGTCTGACCATGAGTCAGTGGTTGACCCCAAATAAGCTGCACATTCATGGCACTGGGTTGACCCCAGACATGACGGTCAACGATGATGCAGCAGCGCGGGCTGATGCTCCCTGTGTCGCAGATCGTGTCCCCAAAGCCGGCGACACCCTTTGTCGCGACCCGCAATTGACAACGGTGATGGGGTTGATTTCTGCCCTACGGTAATCTGTAGTATTTACTATTGACAGTATTACCGTGTAATGATATATTTTTCGCACAGGCGTTTGCTGCCAGATTACGGCGAAAGGATGTCATCATGGCAACACGTGCAGAGCGACCGTACCACAAGTACCCAGTGTGCCACACGAGCGGCAAAAAACGCTACCGGACGCATCGGGATGCAAAAAATGTCGTGGTAGAGGCACGCTTTCATATGCGTCGTGCAGCCCGGTGGGAGTTGCCATCACACAGGCATGAATGTCGCGCATATGCTTGTAGTGCCTGCGGGGGTTGGCACACCACGAGTCGGCCTCCCCCGCCGCCGAGGTTTTTTCCGTAATCGGCAGACACCCCCCATCGCGCCAGCGAGGGGGGGTTTTTGCG
>CAIZHO010000347.1 GCA_903932805.1 uncultured Roseiflexaceae bacterium
ACCGATGTAACTTGCGATTTACCTGGCAATTGCCATGTAACTCGCAATGAATCACTCAACGGGCGCGATGAAGTCCATGTCTTCCATACAGTGCCGGGGCGGGACCGGGTCTTGTTCTGGGGCCATCGTCATCCGAATTTCCACCCCACACAAACTGCATCGGTAGCGCACGTTGACTCGGCGTAGTTCGCCCTCGGGGGGCGGTTCGGGCAGTGGCGTGGTCATACTTCGCAGCAATCCCACGCCCACGCGCCACAAAAAGAAGAACAAGAAGACGGCTCCGAGAAACCAGATCACTCCCGCAAAATCGATAGCCAGCATGGCGGTATGCAACATCAAGAATCAGCCAAGGCGTTCAATGATGGTGGCATTGGCCATGCCGCCGCCTTCGCACATGGTCTGCAGACCATAACGACCACCGGTGCGCTCAAGTTCGTTGAGCAACGTGGTCATCAATCGTGCGCCTGAACATCCGAGCGGATGACCCAAGGCAATTGCTCCACCATTGGGGTTCACGATGTCCATATTGGGATGGAATTCCTTTTCCCAGGCCAAAACAACCGAGGCAAATGCTTCGTTGATTTCGACAATGTCAATGTCAGACATTGACAACTTGGCACGCTCGAGGACCTTACGAGTCGCTGGGATTGGTGCAGTCAACATGTATCGCGGATCATCGCCCGCCAACGAGAAGTTCACAAAACGAGCACGAGGTGTGAGGCCAAGTGCACGGCACTTTTCTTCACTCATGATCAACAGTGCCGCTGCACCGTCAGTGATTTGCGACGAGTTTCCAGCAGTCACTCGACCACCTTCGTCTTCGGGACGGAAAGCAGTCTTCAATTTTGCCAGACTTTCCATGGTGGTTTCACGCAAACCTTCGTCCGTGGTCATCATGTTGCCTTCGGCATCTTTGATGGGCAAAATTTCTCGTTCAAAGCGACCTTCAGCAGTGGCACGTGCGGCACGTGATTGCGACTGCACACCAAAACGGTCCATATCTTCACGACTAATACCCCACTTATCAGCAATCATTTCAGCTGATACACCCTGAGGAACAAGCCCACCTTGTGGCTGATAACGAGCACTCACCATCGGACCGAATGGCCAGCCGTACTTGCCATCAGCCATCGAAGCCCCCATCGGAACGCGAGTCATCACTTCAACACCAGCAGCGACAACGACGTCGTATGCGCCAGCCATGACGCCTTGTGCAGCGAAGTGCGCGGCCTGTTGCGATGAACCACACTGACGATCAATCGTGGTACCCGGAACACTTTCGGGCCAACCAGCGGCCAACACGGCGTTGCGACCAATGTTGGTTGACTGCTCGCCGGTCTGCATGACGCAACCCATCACGACGTCGCCGATGATGCCGGGATCAATACCTGTGCGCTCGACAAGAGCGTTCATGGTTTCGGCCATGAG
Source organism: uncultured Roseiflexaceae bacterium (assembly GCA_903932805.1). Taxonomy (GTDB): domain Bacteria; phylum Chloroflexota; class Chloroflexia; order Chloroflexales; family Roseiflexaceae; genus UBA965. The sequence continues at coordinate 1,429 of CAIZHO010000347.1, forward strand.
GTCAACCGGGTGCCACTCTTTCAATTTGCCGTTACGGCGACCGAGTGGTGTACGAATGGCATCAACAATGACTGCGTTAAACATGGTGTCCCCCATAATTGTTCTGTGCCCTAAGTCTGCTGTGTCAACCAGTGTGAAAACGAATTTTGG
>CAIZHO010000348.1 GCA_903932805.1 uncultured Roseiflexaceae bacterium
CAGTCATGGCTCACCTCGAATTATCACGACGCTATCGTCTCCGCCGTCAACCTCGCTGAGGCGCACGGCGACGTCTTCACTGGTCGCAGTCGGTACGTTTTTGCCCACAAAATCCGCGCGGACGGGGAGCTCGCGGTGGCCGCGATCGACCAATACCGCCAGCTGGATGCGCGCCGGCCGGCCGAGGTCGGTCAGTGCATCGAGCGCGGCGCGGATGGTGCGCCCGGTGTAGAGCACGTCGTCGACCAAGACAACCGTGCGGCCGGTGATGTCGACCGGGATGCTCGTGTGCTGCAGGGTGTTGGACGGCCCGCGAATCTCGAGGTCGTCGCGGTAGAGCGTGATATCGAGCGCACCAATCGGCACTGCTTTGCCTTCGATGGACTGCACCGCACTGGCGATGCGCGTAGCCAGCGGGATGCCGCGGCGGAAGATGCCCACCAACACCACGTCACTCACGCCGTTGTTACGCTCGCCGATTTCGTGCGCAATACGGGCAATAGCCCGGCGCACCTCGTCTGCGACCATGATTTGTCGTTCGTTCATCGCTTCCTCGCCGTCAAAAAAAGCGCCACCACCCGTCTGGGTGTGCGCTGTCGTGGTCTGCTGCCATGCGGCAGTTGGATATGGCTGGTCATATGGTTCCCTTTGCGACCTCACGGGATCGCCTTAAAGGCATAATCGCATACTACTCCGTTGGTTCATAAATGTCAACTCTGCATACCCACAGAGGAGCACGATTTCGCAGAGAAACGGAGAGGCAGAGTATGTAAACGCAAGGCTGTGAGCACGCCCCCGGCGTACGGGTTGGTTGGCGCCGCCACGCAAGGCCGGGAGCATGCCCCCGGCGTACGGTGTGTGGCGGCCCCAGGCTTTGCGTTCTCAATTCCTCTGTGCCTCCGCGTGAGCGTTCCCTTGGAGCACGATCACGCAGAGACACGGAGAGGCCGAGAATGTATGTGTTGCGATTCTGCTAGAACGTATACGTCCCCGTTTTTGCGGCGTGCCATCAACCCACGGCATGGCGTGAGCTTATTTGCTCTTTTGGATGCGGTCAATCTCGGCGTCGATGTCGGCGTCGGTTATCTCGCGCGGTGGGGTGCCATAGGCTGCCCGCCATTGAAAGAACGCACCAATCCCCATCCCGAACATCGGCCAGACCGGCCAGAAGTACTGCGGCCCAGGCGATAGCCACCAGATAATCGTCAAAATGAGCGACACGCCGAACCATACCGACAAGTATCGTTGGAACTCGTGTTGGCGCTTGATGCGCTTGCGGATCTGCTCGCGATACGCGTCCGATTGCTCGTTGTGTGTTGACTCTTCCATGTTGCCCTCTGTCTCTTCGAACTGACCAACTTATATGTAGGCGATTATAGCATCGTGCATGCAGAGCACGTTCACGCAGACGCGAAGAGCGAGAGAAACTTGTGCGGTATGTCATTCGACGATAACTGATAACTGATAACTGATAACTTTGCCGCATTGGGTGGTAAAATAGGCCGTCAGACGTCATTTTTGTGGGAGGAAGCAATGCGCGCCAAGATTACGATTATCGGAGCAGGTTTCGTCGGTTCGACTGCTGCTCATTGGATTGCCTCGAAGGAACTGGGCGACGTCGTGTTGCTCGATATCGCCGAAGGGATTCCGCAGGGCAAGGGCCTCGACCTGGCCGAATCTGCCCCGATCGAAGGGTTTGACCTCAAGATCATCGGCACCAACGACTACGCCGACACCGCCAACTCCGACGTCATTGTGGTTACCTCGGGTGCACCCCGCAAACCGGGCATGACCCGTGAAGACCTCATCAAGATCAACGCCAAAATCACCCGTGACTGCATCTCGAAGGCGGCCCCGTTGTCGCCCAAGGCCGTCATCATCATGGTTAACAACCCGCTCGACACGATGGTCTACTTGGCCCGGCAGGTCAGCGGCTTCCCCAAAGAGCGCGTCATCGGCCAAGCGGGCGTGCTCGACGCCGCGCGTTACCGTACCTTCATTGCAATGGAAACCGGCGTCTCGGTCGAAGACATTCAGGCCATGTTGATGGGCGGCCACGGTGACGAAATGGTTCCGTTGCCACGCTTCACCACCATCGGCGGTATCCCGGTGACCGACTTCATCCCCGCTGGTCGTCTCGACGAAATCGTCGAACGCGCCCGCAAAGGCGGCGGCGAAATCGTCAACTTGCTCAAGACCGGCTCAGCCTACTATGCGCCTGCCGCAGCCACAGTACAGATGGTCGAGGCAGTGGTCCGCGACAAGAACCGCGTCCTGCCGGCGGCCTGTTATCTCGAGGGTGAATACGGCCTCAATGACATGTACTTCGGTGTGCCGTGTGTCCTCGGCGCCGGTGGTGTCAAAAAGGTCATTCAGCTCAACCTCAACGCCGACGAAAAAGCCCTCGTCGCCGCCAGTGCCGCCGCCGTCAAGAGTTCCATCGAAGCCCTCAAGGGTATGGACCTCGACGCCTAAACAAGGCCGATAGACAGCGAGTCACCGTCGTGGCTCGCTGTTTTTTTCATAAAGAGGGTCACATGCTACATACGTTACAAAATGACTCATGGCAGGTCGGCGTCTTGCCACACAGCGGGGGATCGATTGCATATGCACGCGTCAACCGTGCTGGGACATGGCACGATTTCTTTCGTCCGACTGCCCAAGCCGATCTGACCAATGCACTCCAGACCGCGAGTTACCCGCTCATTCCCTGGTCAAACCGCATCAAGGCAGCCAAAATGACGTTCCAAGGCGTTGACTACTTGATGCACGCAAATTGGCCCGACGGTACCGCCATCCACGGAGTAGTGCGTGAGTATGCACTTGCTGTTGTGTCCGCTGACGAAACACACATCCGCATGACGTTCGACTCGCGCCAACACGCTGCGGTTAATTTTCCCTTTGCATTCACCGCGTGGGTCGAGTATCGGCTCGAACGCAATAACTTCAGCACACGGATTGGGCTGGCCAACATGGACACACAACCCATGCCGGCTGGATTTGGTACCCATCCATTCATTATGCGGAGCCTGACCAATGCGGCCGATGGCCTGTCACTCGAAATCCCTTGCACCCATGCGTTCCCCCTCGTCGATTGCATGCCCGTCGGCGCACCGACGCCGGTCGATGCCCGACTCGACTACCAGCAGTTGCGGCCGCTCGGCAAAGTCTTTGTGGATGATTGTTTGACCAATCGAGTCCTCGGCAAGCCGATTCGCTTTGTGTATCCTGCATCGAATACACAGATAACCCATTGGATGGATCATCTCTATCGCAATGTGATTGTGTACATGCCCATCGACTTCCCGTATATTGCAGTTGAGCCGGTCACCAATACCAATGACGGCTTCAATATGCTTGGCCATGGCATTGCCGATCATCATGTGTTTGTGTTGCAACCCGGCGAAGGCCGCGAAGCCATGTCTGGCTACGTCCTCGAAGCAATCAATAGCGCAGAGTGAACAAACGGCATGCGCGATCGGGATATTGACATCGAAGGAATGGTCAATGTGCGCGACCTTGGTGGGTTGCGCACGCGGACCGGTCAGGTCA
>CAIZHO010000349.1 GCA_903932805.1 uncultured Roseiflexaceae bacterium
ATTAGCTAGTGTATTTGTTACTCCTTATGCCTATCTTGCATATGATGTGACTACAGTCGGTAAGATGGGCGGCTTGTGGTTCCACCCCCTGCGTATTGGTGCAGGTTGGCAGTTGCGCATCAATGAAGAACGTTGTGTCGCTGCCGTGCGTTGTACGGTGCATGCCGATCGTATTGAACGTGCCTACGACCTGCCCGGTCGGCAGGTTGTGGTAACCGAACGGATGGACGATGCATTGGCCGCGTTGTTGGTTACGGTGGCGGTAACCAATACGACCGATGGACCGGTGGAAGATCGGTTGGAGATTTGTGTCGATGCGGCAATCGAAGGGTGCTGGTTCGGGGGCATGACTGCAGGGCAGACCGTCGCCATCGGGAACGACGAGCGCGTTTCGGGCGTCTGCGCCAGTGGCGGCGACATCCGTGCAGGGGCCGTCGTGGCAGCCCTCGCAGAGACCCAGTGGCACTTTGCAGATGGGCTGCTGTGCGGCCGCACCCAACAGCAGATGGGGGCGCAGACGACCACCGCGCTCCATTGGGGCATCGCCGTCGACCATGAACAAGACCCGAATGCTGTGACGCAGCAGCTGCTCCGGCGCTTGCACGATGTGGCGACGGGTCGCGCCACGCAGACTGCAGCGCTGCCCACACTGCTTTTGAGCACCGATGCTGACCTCGATGCATACTGGCGTGTCGCGTGTCACAATCTCGGTGCATTGCGGGCCGAGTACCCGGGCATGCCCAGCTATGCACTGGCGGGGATCCCCGAGTATCCGCAGTTTTTTGGGTGTGACACGACGTATTCGATCCCGGGGTTATTGGCGGCAGGATATGCGCAGGTGGCCCAGTGTGCGCTCGATGGGTTAGCGGTGTATGCCCAGGCAGCCTGTGGCCGGGTCCCGCACGAAGTAACCACCAATGGACGCGTCTATCACCCCGGCAACGCCCAAGAGACGCCGCAGTATGCGGTGGCGTGTTGGCAGTATGTCTGCTGGACGGGTGATATGGCTGCTGCACAGCGCTGGTATGCGATATGTGCCGAAGGAATGGCGCATCTGAGCGGGGTGCTCGACGGGGTCCATTGGCCGTATGGGGACGGGATGGTCGAACGGCACGGGATGGGACCGTTCAAGCTCGACAGCGTCTGCTCCATCATCCAGGCGCTCGATGCCCTCGCGCCGTGGGCGACGTTGGTCGGACGCAGTGCAGATGCAACCCGCTGGGTCGAGGCACGCGCGCGCCTGGCGCAACGCTTCGATAACGACTGGTGGATGGAACAGGATGGGTTGTACGCAGATTCGCTCCAGCGCGATGGCGCCCGTCAACTCGACCATCACTGGACGGCTATTGTGCCGGTCCAGACGGGTGCTGCCCCGCAGGAGCGCCGCCTACAGGTCTATGAGCAGGTCAAAGCGACGCTGACCAACGAATGGGGCTTGATGCATACCGCAGGGGTCGAAGCGTCGGTCTGGACGTTGCCGACCGGGCTGTTGGCATTGGCTGCCTGTGCCCAGGATGATGCGCCGTATGCCATGACGCTGTTGCGGAACATTGGCCTGACTGCCCGGCATGGTTCGCTCGGGTTGCTCAAAGAGCTTATTCCCGAAGGGATGTGCTTTGTGCAGCTCTGGTCGGCCGCGTTGTACTGTCAGGGTGTCGTCGAGGGGCTGCTGGGGCTCGTGCCGTTCCTGCCCGAGCGGCGCGTCGTGATCACGCCGCGTGTGCCAACCATGGCGGTAACGGGGTTGCACCTTGGGTCTGCTGTTGTCGATGTCGCGGTGGAGGGTGGCGTGATACGAATCACCCACCATGCCGGTCAGGGCATGCTCCATTGGGAGACAGGGACACACCCGTTGGGAACCACTGCTGTCGGGCAGACGGTCGCGTGGCGTCTTGCCTGAGCGGAAAACGCATAACGCGTTGGGGTACATGTCATTGCATGTTGGATGGCCAACGCACGGAGTATTCGGTGCAGAGAAAAACCCTGCTCACACTGTGAGCAGGGTTTGCGCAACGAACGCACGGTTACTTGTCTTTGCGCATCTGTTCGCGCAAAAATCGACTCGCCAACATGGCGATGAGGGCTATCACGAGGCTCGCCCATGCGACGACGGTGACCGCCCCCTGGGCATACTGGATGAACAGTGCCAATGAGACAAATACCAGACCAACGATGTTGAGGATGATGCGCCAGCGGCGACGGTCCATTTAGGCCCCCAATGCTGTCAAGAAGCGGATGCAGCTACGAATCGCGGCGTAGTAGTAGGGCAGATGGAACTTCTCGTTGGGTGCGTGGACGTTGTCGTCGGGCAACCCAAAGCCGAGCATGACACTCGGTGCGTGGAGGGTGCTGTCGAACAACGCGGCCACCGGGATGGACCCACCGCCACGCACGTATTCGACCGGTGCAGCAAATTCGGCGCTATAGGCGGCAGCGGCAATCTTGAGCACGGGGGCGTCGAGTGGGAGCAACAGCGGTTCGCCGCCATTGAGCCATACCACATCCATGGTGACACCTTCGGGGGCGAGTTCGCTGACACGCTGTTTGAGGAGGTCAAATACCTTGACCGAGTTCTGCCCGGGTGCCAAACGCAGACTGACTTTCGCTTTGG
>CAIZHO010000350.1 GCA_903932805.1 uncultured Roseiflexaceae bacterium
GACTTGCCGTAGGGTATCTTCGGAAGGCGGCTCTGTCGTCTTCGCACTCGTCGCATTGGGTTGGATCAATCCAACAAATGCATCAAACCATCGCCCCTCTGCCCACGCAAACGCCATATCGTAGCGTGTGCGACCACGGGTGTTGCGTCCGATCCGAAGCATATCGTCGGTCGTGATGGGGATCGGTTGCAGGAGGTCGGTATTTCCCATCCCAATGAGGTAGTTCCGTGCAGCCAGCGGATGTATTGCTAGTTCGGGGTGTTGTGCGATCGCTTGCCGTGCAAAGCCGTACATCGCGTCGTCAATGGGTACGACGTCAGTGGCTATCGAATTGCTCAGTCGGAGCTGCGCTGCATCGAATTCACTGCCAATCCACGCATCAACAGATTGCCCAAGTTCTGCGTCTTGGGCGAGCGCATACGCACCATCGGCTGTCTGTACATCGACGCTGACGGCGACATTTGAACGTTGAGCCGCTGCTTCAATGAGGAGCACGAGGGGTGCGTCGCTGTTGAGATCGGATTGGATAATTCTGATCCGCAAAGGGTTTTCAGCGGAGCCTACGGCAGCGTCCGGAGTACTCGTAGCGAGAGGAACTGCAGTGACGGTTGCTGGTTCTGGTGTGCGCGTTTGGCTAGACTGCGGTGTGCGCGTTTGCGTCGGTGGCTCGGTGAGGAGTTGTGGAGCACTACAGGCAACAATGAACAGGCTAGCAACATACAACCCGGCCAGGATTCGATTGCGCATCAACTACCACTCTCTGCTCGTCAAGTCGGTCCGGCATCCTACCGCATCCATCGCGAGCAACACTGCACCCAATACCGGTGGGCGTTGGAGGACGACGATTTGTGCCTGTGCGAGCTGTGCCTGCACCTCCGATTGGATCGTTTCATGAAATATGTTCGCCCCACCGGTAGCGACCCCACCCGCTAGTACGACCTCAAATGGCAAAGACCGCAATCCAACAGCATCTGCCATGCCAATGATGTTTTGGGCAAGCACCATCCCCGCCTCTACCAATATCTGTTGCGCCTCGGCATCACCTTGGTCGGCACAGCGCATCACCTGCGGGGCAAACGTCGCAATATCAGTTATGGAGTTCCCACGAGAGTAGGCTTCAGCAAGTGCCGGGATCGATGGCTGCTGAGACCATTCGAGCAGCGCGTTCGTCAAGCTGGTGGATTGGCCTATGCCGTAGTGCATACGGGCGGCAGCGCGAAATGCAGCGCGGGTGAGCTGCTGCGCACCGTCAAAATCACCCCATTCACTGCCCAAGCCGAACGTCCGCGCCTGCCTCCCATCGACACCTATTGCAGCGACGGTGCTCCCGGTGCCGGCAATGGCTGCAACACCGTAGGGCAGCGTGCTCCCTGCACGTAGCGCCAAAAATGCATCGTTGACAAGTGTGTGAGCCGCGTGCGGCATGAACTGTTCGATACCAGGTCGCAAACGCACCTCATCCGACGGCCAATCGAGCCCCGCTAGCCCCCAGCCGACAGAACGGATTGCGGATAGGGGTACATTGGCAGTACGACACAGGTCCGTGACGATGCGCTCGTACAGCGTGAGTGCGGCATCTGTCCCTATCGATTCCCAATTACCCGTCCCATACCGGCCTGCAGCGAGCTGTTCACCCTGCGCGGAGAACAATGCTGCCTGGGTTTTGGTACCACCTGCGTCTACTCCGAGGAACATGCGTTATTAATACCCTTCGTCGTAATTGACGACGTTGTGCAACGGCTGGCCAGCTCGAAAACGCTCGAGGTTATCGAGAAATAGCCCCATCATACGCTTGCGTCCGTTGGGCGAAGAAGACGTCACATGCGGCGTGATCCAGATATTTGGAGCATCCCACAGCGGGTGATCAATCGGCAACGGTTCTTGCGGCGCAACATCAATCCCTGCGCCGGCAAGACGTCCGCTGCTGAGCGCGTCAATGAGTGCAGGGGTGTCGATGGCGTCACCACGACCGACATTGATGAGGTATGCCTTTGGCTTCAGAAGTGCCAACGCCGCAGCATCAATCATGCCGCGGGTACGTTCGGTCGACGGCGTGGCGATCACGAGTACATCGGCTTCCGGGAGAAGCCTTTTCCAATCATCGTCACCAACCACATGATCGACATACGGCGTCGGTTGCGGGGTACGTCGGCTACCAATGACACGCATCCCAAATGCTTGGGCACGTTTGGCGGTTTCTTGGCCGATGCCACCGAGTCCGAGGATTGCCATTGTTTTGCCGTCGAGTTCGTCGAGCCTGGACTGTTCGACTGCTTCCCATGTATCGCGGGGGTAATTGTGCAACGCGAAGGCTTTTTTGGCGTGTGACAACAAATACAACATCACCCATTCGGCAATCGGGATGCCGTGGACTCCGGCGGCGTTCGTCAGTACGATGTTGCGTTGGCGCATGAAATCAAGATCCATGTGTTCTATGCCGGCACTCGGCGTATAGACCCAACGGACATTCGGAGCAGCCTCTAATGTCCGACGGAACTGATCCATTTGGTTCCACCAGCGCACATAGACGACGGCGTCGTGGACATCCCCGTTGGGCACCCCATCATCGTTGGTTGTCACCGGCACGACATCAGGATAGCGTTCCGCAAGTTTCGGGATCAGGTAGTTCGAGAGTGCTTCTGGAATAATGACTTTCATGCAGCTCCTGTTACATAGGGTACGCCGATGACGGCTGGAATGACAGAACATGAAACACCACGCACAGCGCTTGCATCGGCGAGCTGTGCAGGAGTACCTGTTAAATCAGGGAATGTTTCAAAATGAATAGGTAAAACATGCGCCGAACGAAGGAGGTGTAGTGCGTACGCTGCTTCGTACGGTCCCATGGTATAGCGGTCACCGATTGGCAGAATTGCGATATCTGGTGCATATAAATCAGCAAGTATCGCCATATCAGCCATGACTGTGGTGTCGCCTGCTGCGTAGACAGTGACATCGTTGTCCACACGCAAAATATATCCGACTTCGGTCCCCAACACGCGGCGACCCGCTGCGGTGGGCCAGTTGCTACTATGCTGCGCAGTTGTCATCGTAATTCGTGTGTCATCAATACGAATGGTGCCACCTTTGTTCATTCCTTCAATCGAATCAGGTGGTACATCTTGATAGCTGAGCCACTCTGTCACGTCGTATTGACAGACAATGCGCGCGCCTGTGTCTCGATACAGAGGGGCCACATCGAGAGAATGATCGATGTGACCATGTGTGAGCAGGATGACATCAATACCGAGTGTTCGGATTTTGCTGTGCCATTCCGTCGGGCACACAGGATTGTTATCGACATACGCATCTACCAAAATACGCGTCCCGCCGGTAGTGACCAAATACACGGTCGCGTGGCCAAGCCAAGTAATCTGCATCTGTACTCTTATCTCCGTGCTAGTGTGGGTACAAACTGATTCATGTCTATTGTCGATTCGACTGCCGCAGACATACGAAGTAATTGCACATCGTCACGATACCGACCGACCAGCTGTAATCCAACGGGCAAACCGTTGCTTGCAAAACCACAGGGCAGAGAGAGTGCGGGATGCAACGTCATGGTGATGTAATAACACGAGCGCATCCAGTCTACGTATGTCTGTTGTTCAATACCGTTGATGCTGGTGACATAGGGTTTGGTCACATCAAAGGGGAGGACCTGTGTGACCGGTCCCACCACCATATCAAAACCACTCATGAACTGCTTCATGCGGGCGAATACTGCACTCTGAAGTCGTTGTGCACGTGCGATGTCCGAGCCCGACAACGCGCGCCCCGCATTGATGTTCCAACGTACCGTGTCTTTGAGCTGATCCGGATGCGAATCGAGGAGCTCTCCCAACCCCGTCTCGAACCCAAGCGCACGCAGAGTTTGGAATGCCTCGTCGACACCGGAGAAATCAGGAGTTGCGTCGACGACAACAGCACCCAAATCGACGAAGCGCTGTCGTTGCGCAGCGATGACTGTTGCGAGAGCATCTTCGACGGCCA
>CAIZHO010000351.1 GCA_903932805.1 uncultured Roseiflexaceae bacterium
GGCAAAGGTACCACCAATAGCCATCACTTCGCCCACAGACTTCATCTGCGGGCCAAGGATGGGATCGACGCCGGGGAACTTCTCGAAGGCCCAGCGTGGCAACTTGACCACCACGTAGTCGAGACTCGGCTCAAATGACGCCGGGGTCAGCTTGGTAATGTCATTAGGGATTTCGTCGAGGGTATAGCCGACCGCCAGCAATGCGGCGATTTTGGCAATAGGGAAGCCCGTTGCCTTTGAGGCCAACGCCGACGAGCGGCTGACGCGCGGGTTCATTTCGATGACCAACGGGGTGCCGGTCTTGGGGTCGACGGCAAACTGGATGTTGGACCCGCCAGTTTCGACGCCGATACGGCGAATCACCATTTTGCCCATCTCGCGCAGGCGCTGGAGCTCACGATCGGTCAGGGTCATGGCCGGTGCCACGGTCATCGAGTCACCGGTGTGGACACCCATGGCGTCGATGTTTTCGATGGTACACACGACCACGAAGTTGTCGACACGGTCGCGCATGACCTCGAGCTCGTATTCCTTCCAGCCGATCACCGACTGTTCGATGAGGACTTGGGTCACCGGCGAGGCACGGAGCCCACGCTCCGAAATTTCGCGCAGTTGGGCCTCGTCGTAGCCGATACCACCGCCACTCCCACCAAGAGTGAACGACGGACGGATGAGTACGGGATAACCGATTTTTTCGGCCACAGCGACAGCCTGATCGACCGTTGTGACGGTCTCGCCCAATGGCACGCCCAAGCCGATTTCGAGCATGGCCTGTTTGAACAGTTCACGATCCTCGGCCAAAGCAATTGCTTCGGGCTGTGCGCCGAGGAGCTTGACGTTGTACTTGGTCAGCATGCCCAGCTCGTGGAGCTTCATGGCCAGATTGAGCGCGGTCTGCCCACCGACCGTGGGCAGGATGGCGTCGGGTTTTTCTTTGATGATGATCTGTTCGACCGCCTCGGGAGTGAGTGGTTCGATGTAGGTGGCATCGGCAAACTGCGGGTCGGTCATGATGGTGGCTGGATTGGAGTTCACCAAAATGACGCGGTAGCCCTCACGGCGGAGCACTTTGCAGGCTTGAGCGCCAGAGTAGTCGAATTCGCAGGCTTGGCCGATAACAATCGGGCCCGAGCCGATTATGAGAATGCTGTGTATGTCGGTACGCTTTGGCATCGCGGCGTCTTACCCTTCCATCAACTGTACGAAACGGTCGAACAAGTACGAGGCATCATGGGGACCAGGGGCGGCTTCGGGGTGATATTGCACGCTGAACGCCTTGAGCCCCGGTGCTTCGAGCCCCTCGACACAGTTATCGTTCAAGTTGACATGGGTCACACCCGACCCTGGCGGCAACGAATCGGCTTGGACCGCAAACCCGTGGTTGTGTGACGAAATCTCGACCTTGCCATACGCTTTGACCGGCTGGTTGGCACCGTGATGACCGAAGCTCAGCTTGTAGGTGGTGCCACCCAACGCCAATCCGAGGATTTGATGCCCCAGGCAGATGCCGAACAACGGCACCTTGCCGAGCAACGCCTTGGTATTGGCGATGCCATAGGTCACCATGGCGGGGTCGCCCGGGCCGTTGGACAAAAAGACTCCATCGGGCTTCATCGCGAGCACATCAGCAGCAGGCGTCGTGGCTGGCACGACGGTGACGGTGATGTTGCGTTCGGCCAAGAGGCGCAAAATATGTTGTTTGATCCCGAAGTCGTAGGCGACCACATGGAGTGGACGGCTGGCTTTGCTGCCGCGTGATCCCAAACCCCACTCGCCGACGCCGGTGTTCCATGTATATGACTGGGCGCAGGTCACCTGTGGCACAAGGTCGAGGCCCTCCATGGTGGGGACGCTCCGGGCCACGGCGACCAAGGTGTCGCTGTCGAGCACAGTCGACGAAACAACGCCGCGCATCGCACCTGCCGAGCGGATGTGACGGACCAGCGCTCGGGTGTCGATGCCGGTGATACCGACAATGCCCTGTACGCGCATCTCGACGTCGAGCGACGAATCCGCCCGGTAATTGCTGACGCGCGGACTGGCGGCACGCACCACAAAGCCGGATAACCAGTATTTGCGGCTCTCGTTGTCGGCGTCGTTGACGCCGGTGTTGCCGATGTGCGGTGCGGTCATGACGACGATTTGATTGAAGTACGAAGGATCGGACAATACTTCTTGGTAGCCGGTCATTGCCGTGTTGAATACCACTTCACCGGTACGTTGACCGATGGCGCCGAATGCACTGCCGGCCCAAATGGTGCCGTCTTCGAGTGCGAGCACGGCTGGTGTACGTAGGAACCCTGACTGCATGCCTTACTGTCCCTCCCCACTGACGTCGGAACGTCGCGTGGCAAATTCGATCACGACTGCTACTTCATCACACCGTGCCTGTAACGGGCACAACACACAATCTCGCCAGACCTTCTCGGGGAATCGTTCGTGTTCGGTCACAACAAACCCTTGGCGCTCAAAAAAACTCACCGCGCGCGTCAGTGCAAACACTGTCGGATAGCCGCGCTGTTGGGCTTCACTGACCAGTGCTTGGACAATCACACCGCCGACCCCGTAGCGCCGGTATTCGGGCAGCACCGCAAGCGAACGAACCTCTACGAGGGCAGGTCCCATCTCGAGCAGCGACCCTATCCCGACGACGCGGCCGTGGACTTCAGCAACCATCCAGTTCCCCATCGACGCCACGATATTCTCGCGCGAGCGTGGCAACAGATGCCCGAGTGCGACGTTTTCGTCGACAACAATGGTTATTGCATCCACATCGGCGATCGTCGCCAACCGCATGTGGACGGTCGTCGGCGCAGGAGGAGCAATCGGCACGTCACGAATCGTGGTCATGCGCGACCTCCTGTCACGATAATTGTCCCGGCACGCTCACCACGTGCCAGCTGTTCGAGCCCAGCCATATCGACAATCCGCGCCTGTGCTGCTCCAGCAGCCAGCACGGCCAACGCAGCCTTGACCTTGGGAATCATCCCGCCATAGATTGCCCCGCTGATAATTGCCGCGTCGATTGCCGGGGCATCGAGCTCTGCAACTACCGCACCGTCAATCTTGACACCCGGCACATTGGTCACAAATGTGACTTCGACCGCACCAGCGCGATTATCTTGGGCTAGTGCGGCAGCGATGGCTCCCGCGGCATCGTCGGCATTGACATTATAACTGCCATCGTCCCCCAACGAGATGGGCGCAACCACCGGGACCACATCGGCATCGAGGGCCTGCCAAAGCACTACAGTGCGCACGGCTATGGGTTGCCCGACGCGACCGAGGTCGCCTTCTGGGTGGACAAGTTTGCGGACACGAATCAACCCACGGTCGACCCCTGACATCCCAGCGGCGTCGACCCCGGCAAGCCCGAGTGCGACCACCAGGCGGGTATTGACCGCACCGGCGAGGACCATTTCGGCAGCAGCCATGGCAGTCTCGTCGCTGACCCGCAAACCTGCCACAAACCGCGGTTCGCCGCCCAGCGCCTGCTGGATTTGGCCGATTTCTTTGCCCCCTCCGTGCACAATGACCGGCTTGGGTTGCATCGCAGCAATGGCTGTGACCAGTCGATGCACAAAGGACGGATCGTCGATATCGTTCCCACCTATTTTGATGACACGGAGTGTGGTCAATGCGACGCCTTTCTAGCCCTGTTTGGTCAAGTCTGAACCCTGCAATGTATAGGTATACCAAGCCGCTCGGCTGGTAGGGAGTGCATCATAGAGCTTCTGCGCGGTGTGATTATCGAGTGCAGTCTGCCAATAGACCCCGGGGTAGCCTTCGCTCAGTGCCCACTCCGTGCAATGCAGAATCAATTGCCGGCCCACGCCCTTTCCGCGCTGGTCGGGTGCCACATACAAATCATTGAGCAGACAGCGTTTGGCTGCAGACACCGATGACAATGTCCGATATGCCGTCACAAACCCAATCGCTTGGCCGGTATCAGTCGTCGCCATCCACTGTGCGCCGAGCGCGGGGGTCGTCACCAATGCGCCGAAGTGGGCGCGATTGCGTTCGGTGTCGGGCGTTGCCTGATAAAACGTCTGATAGGCGGCGATCAATGGCAACACCATCTCGAGGTTGGCCATCGTCACTGGAGTAATCGATACCGTCACCGCAATCCCTCCGTCTCGTCGAATCCACACATCACATTCATACATTGGATGGCCTGCGTGGCTGCACCTTTGGCCAAGTTATCGACACTCGACATTATGGTGACCCAGCCCGGTTGCGTCAGGGTGACCGACAACGCGCACATGTTGGTGTTGGTCGTGTGTGCCATGGCCGCCAACATCCCGGCCGGCAAGACGCGCACAAACGGCTCGTCTGCGTAGCGCGCCACGTACAATGCACGGATTGCTTCTTCGCTCAGGGACGAATCTACCCGCACATAAATGGAACTCAACATGCCACGGACGACAGGCACGAGGTGCGGGTGAAACAACACCGTCGGGGTCAACGCACCGCTGTGTTTGGCGAGTTCTTGCTCGATTTCACCCACATGGCGGTGGATATGCCCGATGTTGTATGGGGTGACCGTATCGTGTGTCTCGGCGAACAATGTATTGAGTTTTGCAGCGCGACCGGCACCCGAAATGCCGGATTTGGCATCGACGATAATCGTGCCATCGGTGACCACCCCGGCATCCAGCAACGGCATGGTTCCCAAGATGACCGAAGTCGGGTAGCACCCTGGTGCCGCCACCAGCCGTGCCGAGCGGATGGCATCGCGATTGCGCTCAGGCATCCCATACGGTACAGGGAGCATGTCGGGGTACCCGTGGGCATGGCCGTACCAGGTCGCATAGCGTTCGGCGGTGTCGAGCCGGAAGTCCGCCGAAAAATCGACGACGCGTGCGCC
>CAIZHO010000352.1 GCA_903932805.1 uncultured Roseiflexaceae bacterium
ATGCGGCATCGGGCGCACCGTGTGCGTCGACGAGTTCGACACCGACCATCAACCCCATGCCACGCACATCGCCGATGCGGGGATCTGCCTGTTGGAGCTCGCTCAGTTCGCCTTTGAGGACCGCGCCCATGGCTGCGGAGTTTTCGACCAGACGCTCCTGGATCATCACTTCGAGCGTGGCGACTGCTGCGGCACAGGCCAGTGCGTTGCCTCCGTAGGTCCCACCATGGGTGCCGGGGTGCCATTTGTCCATGATCTCTTTGCGGGTCATCACAGCCGACAGCGGCAAGCCCGAGGCGATGCCCTTAGCCGCGACGATGATGTCGGCGGTGACGCCGTAGTGTTCCATCGCAAAGAACTTTCCCGTGCGGCCGAAGCCCGTCTGGACCTCGTCGGCGATCAGCATGATGCCGTATGTGTCACAGATGGCACGCAGACCCTGCAAAAACGACGCCGGTGGCACCACATAGCCGCCTTCGCCGAGCACCGGCTCGATGAGGATGGCCGCCACGTCGTGGGGGGTCGTGTTGGCATGCAGGATATGTTCGACTCGCTCGAGCGGGTTACCACAACAGCCCGCCTCGTGGGGCGCTGCGGCAGACATACCGGCACGGTCTTTGCCGACCGCCTTGGCAATGGCACAGCCATAACAGCTGGCATATGGTGCGACATGTACGCCCGACGGCAGTGGTGCATAGCCGCTCCGGTATTTGCCCTTGCTGGTGGTCAGTGCCATTGCACCTGCGGTGCGGCCGTGGAAGCCACCGTCGAACACGATGACGTCGGTCCGGCCGGTGGCATGGCGCGCCAATTTGAGGGCCGCTTCGACTGCTTCAGCGCCCGAGTTGCTAAAGAAGAACGAATCGATGCCGGCCGGAACAACCTGACGCAACCCTTCGACCAGGCGTAGCATTGGTTTGTGATAGATGATGTTGGCTTGGCCATGGAGCAACAGCCCCGCTTGTTCGCGGATGGCTGCGACAACACGTGGGTGACAGTGACCCGTGTTGGTCACACCGATACCGCAGGTGAAGTCCATGTACGCTCGACCATCGTCGCCATAGAGCATCACTCCCTCGGCACGGTCGGCCACGATGTTGCTGTAGCGTGCCCAGACGGGCGACAGGTGTGCGGTTTGTTCATGCAGACTCATGAGTGCGCCTCCATATCCAATACGACCTTCATCGCGCCACGACTGGCGCCGAATGCGGCCATTGCATTGTCCATCGGGTAGGTTGCATGCATCAGTGGTGCCGTCTCGATGAGGCCACGCGCGAGCAGGCGCAGGGCTGCATCAAAGGGACCGCACCGCGAGCCGATGAGCTGGATTTCGTCGACGACCAGCATGGTCAAATCGAGTTGCGTCTCGGCAGCGACGGTGCTCTTCATCACCAAGCGGCCACGCGGACGCACCAGTTTGCGTGAGGTATGTAATCCCTCGGGGTTGCCGGTGACATCGACGACGACGTCGTACCACCCACTCGCTTCGGTCGATTTGACCGTCTTGATGCCCTGGCGGTGGAGCAGGTTCCAACGCTCGGGGTGCCGGCCGATGACCGTGATGTCGCTCCCGGGCAGGCGCAACACCTGGGCGATGAGCAACCCCAACTTGCCGTCGCCCACCAAGGCGACGCGGTCTGTGGGTTTGAGATGGGTCTGTTCGAGGATTTCGAGGGCCGCGGCCAATGGTTCGGTAAAGACCGCCTGAGCATCGCTGACACCGTCGGGGACGAGGTGCAAGCAGTCAATGGGCAGACTAAAGACATCGGCCATACAGCCGGCGCGGTTGTAGATGCCCAAGGTGGTGCGATTGGGGCAGTGTGGGTCGTCGCCACGCAGACAGGTGGGGCAGCGCCGGCAGGCGGCGTTTATTTCGCCGACGACCCGCTTGCCCACCCAGGCTGGATCGGCGCAGGCCAGCACCGTGCCGACGAATTCGTGGCCGAGGATCCCGTTGAAGCCCTTGTAGCCCCGGGTTATCTCGATGTCGGTGTTGCAAATCCCTGCCAACGAGACCTTGATCAGGGCTTCGCCGTCCCGCAGGAGCGGATCGGGATAGTTTTTCTCCAGATGGAGCGTTCCGTCAAAAACCACAGCGCGCATGGATGTTCCTTGTGTGGTCCTACACGTGTAGGATGCGTTCGGCGTTTTGGTAATAGACCTTGGCGAGCACATCGTCGGGCAAATATAACCCATAAATGCGCCAGCGCCCTTGCGGCGGGGCATCGTCGGTGTGGTGGTAGGCAAAGTATTCGTCGTCGCTCTCGAGAAAACGGTAGTGCAATTGGTACATCGCCAGGTCGACCGGCAAATCCGTACCGAACAAGATGCGATCGGCGTAGGTAATGAAAAACTTGCGGGCGCTGTACGGCTGGCGACCCAACTCGGCGATGCGCGCCGAAAAGTCGATGACCACATTGGGGCATTCGTCGAGCCATTGTGCCACCCAACCCAGATTCTCGGCATAACAGCCTACATGCGCGATGATGAAGGTGGTCTGCGCGTGCCGCTTGGTGACACGCTTGAAGGCCTCGAGAATCGACAAAACTGGTGGAAACGGCGGTGACGGGAAGTGCCAATCGGGGTGCGCGTGCAGTTCTTCGTAGCGTTCGTTGTACTGGTCAATCGGGTCAAAAAACGCAATCGGATCACCGACATGCACCAACACGGGAACCCCCAACGTGCCAGCCATCGCCCAAATCGGGTCGAGGCGTACGTCGTCGACATGACCTACCACACCTTCGGGGTTGCGGATGTGCAATCCGAACGGTTTCCAGATTTTGAGACCGACGGCGCCCTCGGCCACCTGTTGTTTGAATGATTCGGCTGCCCAGCTGGCGAATTCGGCACCACGCACCTGCCACTGGTCCCACTCGACCCCCCCAAAGAGCTTGACGCGGTCGGGGATATGCAGGGCGTAGTGCTGACGGTGCGTCTGACGGAGCGCGTCGCCCCAACCGCCGTCGAGATCGACGATCATGCGCACATCGGCACGGTCGAGGACATCGATGAACTCCGCGATTGGGCGGCGGTTCCAATACCCGCCAAACACTTGACACAGATGATTGTGGGCATCGATGACGGGGAAGCGCGGCTTGGCAATCGTGGTTGTTTTGGTGACCAACTGTTGCCGCGGCAGATACTGTTCGATGTGCATGAATACCTCTGTTAGGGGGTCAAATAGCCAAGAAGCTGCGCCTGAATCGCCATTCGATCGTACGTCGCCCGCCTCTGATCACTCACCGACAACCCGGCGTCACGCATACGGTCAACGACCAACGCGGATCGTGCCGATGATCTGTTTTGGGGAGTGGTTACACCACGTCCAGGCGATTGCGTGCGACTTGCACCATTATCGTCTATTCGGCAGGGAGCGCTGCACGCAACACCGCATAATTCGTCTGCTCCGCTGCAGTCAGCAGACTGGTGACCACGGTGTAGTCGTTGGCAATCCGTCGCTGCGTCAGGCTCGGGCTATTCGTCGAGGCTGCAACGCCCCTGCGACGACGTAAACGTCGCAGGGCTCGCACCACGACCACGGCCACCAGACCTATCGCAAGCAGGCACAATGCATTCGACCAAAACAGCAACATATCTGACACGGTGCAACTCACGAGTGCACAGGGTTGCAAACACTATACCGCCAAAATCAGCCGAGTCGTTCTCCGTGCACGGCACATGCAAATCGACGGTCAATGGATGTACGCACTGCCATACGCGAGGCACGTGTGGCAAGCATTCTCCGGGAAAGTCTTTGCAACGCATCAGACCGCAGAGCTGGGGCGAGGACTGCATCCATTTGCGGTTTTTGTGCGTATAACAGA
>CAIZHO010000353.1 GCA_903932805.1 uncultured Roseiflexaceae bacterium
CCCTGACACGCTCTGGGGCGCTACGTTCATGGTCTTGGCACCCGAACATCCATTGGTCGGCCAATTGACCAGCCCAGACAAACAGGTCGAAGTGAACGCCTACATCAATAAGGCCAAACTGACCAAAGAAATAGACCGGGCCAGTACCTCACGCGAAAAGACCGGAGTGTTCTTGGGGGCCTATGCAACCAATCCGGTCAACGGCGCGCAGGTACCGATCTGGATCGCTGACTATGTGTTGATGGGCTACGGCACCGGCGCCATCATGGCAGTGCCGGCTCACGACCAGCGCGACTTCGATTTTGCACGGCATTTCGGCCTCGATATCATCGTTGTGGTGCAACCCGAAGGCACACACCTCGATGGCAACACCATGACCGAATCGATGCCCGGCGATGGCGTGATGGTCAACTCTGGTCCACTCGACGGCCTGCCCGCCGGCAAAGGTGACGGCCAAAGTGTCAAAGCCGCAATTGCCTGGTTAACCGCCAACGGCAAAGGCAAAGGAACCATCACCTACCGTTTGCGTGACTGGCTTATCTCGCGTCAGCGCTATTGGGGTGCACCGATCCCCATGCTCTACCTCGAAGACGGCACGATGGTGCCGGATCCGCGCTTGCCGGTTGAACTCCCCGAGGTAGCCGACTATCTGCCCAAGGGCAAATCCCCGTTGGCGACAGCGACCGAATGGGTGCACACCACAGATCCCGTGAGTGGCAAACCGGCCCGCCGCGATACCGATACGATGGACACATTCGTCGACTCGTCGTGGTATTTCTTGCGCTATGCAGACGCTCAGAATGACCAAGAAATCTTTTCCAAAGACGCCATCACCCGTTGGATGCCCGTCCATCAGTACATCGGCGGCATCGAACATGCGATTTTGCACTTGCTCTACTCGCGCTTTATCACCAAGGTCCTCTACGACGAGGGTTTGGTCCCCGAAGACGAGCCGTTCAAAGCATTGTTCACCCAAGGTATGGTCCAGCGGCGGGTACGCACGGATCTCGAAGGCACCGAGACGCACGTGAGTTTTGCAGAGGATTTGCGCCGCAAACTCGACCTTCCGGCGGGATCGCTCGCACTCGATGCCGCCCGTGCCGCACTCAAGCCCCACGGCTATACCCTCGAAGGCGACGCCCGGGGCTGGCAGGCCGTCAGCGGCCCCGTCACCATGTCCAAAAGTGCCGGTAACGGGATACCAGTTGGCCCATTTGTGCGCCAATACGGCTCAGATGTCGCACGTATTGTGGTGTTGTTTGCTGCCCCGCCCGAAAACAGCATGGAATGGACGGACGAAGGCGTCGCCGGTGCACAACGCTTCCTCAATCGCATCATGGCGCTGTTTATGACCGAGTCTGTGACCATCAGTGGCTACAAGATGGGGAGCATCAGCACTGCAGATATTGCCCCACACGAGAAGGATTTGTGGCGCGCGTTGCACTACGCCATCAAGAAAATCTCGGCTGACACTGATTCGTTCCGCTTCAACACGGCGATTGCGGCCATGATGGAGCTGCTCAACGAGGTCCAACGCTACCGCAACGAACACCCCGTTGGTGCGGTCTTCTGCGAAGTCGCGCATGTGTTTGCACGCCTCCTCAGCCCGTTCGCTCCCCATTTGGCCGAAGAACTCTATGCAGCGTTCGGCGGGACCGGCAGCGTCTACGACGCAGGTTGGCCCACGTTCGACGAATCAGCATTGCTGGTCAGCGAAATCGAAGTCGTCCTGCAAGTCAACAGCAAAGTGCGTGGACGGATTTTGGTGCCAGCCGCAGCCGATGCCGCCCAGCTCGAAGCATGGGCGCGCGACAACGCGCGTATCCAAGAGCTCATTGGGAGCGCCAGCATCAAAAAGGTCGTCGTCATCCCCGGCAAGTTGGTAAACTTCGTCGTCTAGCTCGCCCGTGCGAGAGAAAGGACGGGATGATTCGCACGAATCATCCCGTTTTTGCTCATGCTGACACTCAAACGCCTCCCCGACCAATACGTTATCTGGCAACTCCCACCAAACGCACCGGTTCCCGAGCTCCCGAGCGGCGTATTTGGTGCGGTCCTGCGTAGCCCACACGAACTCTCGGGAGTTTGTCCGGCTGCATGGGCACCGTATGGCGCAATCATCGACCCTGCGTGGTGGTGCTTGCAGTTCGTCGGCCCGTTCGACTTGACGCTGACGGGGATCATGGTCCAAATCGCAGTACCATTGGCACAGGCACAGATACCCATTTTCACGTTGGCAACCTACAACACCGACTACATCTTGGTACCGCAGGCACGCTACGCGGATGCCCACACGGCCATTACGGGTGCTGGACATCGCATCGTTGAGGACGCCGTATGACACTCAAAGCACAACAAAATCACTTTGCGACGGTCGCCACACAATACGCGTCGTACCGTCCGACATATCCCACCGCACTGATACACGATATCGTTTCGCTCGCGGGTGGCCCTGCAATAACGGCACTCGACCTCGCAGCGGGGAACGGCCAAGCAACCACTGCGTTGGCATCCGCGTGTGCGACGGTATTTGCCAGTGATCTCGCCTACAGCCAAATCGCCGCCATGCCACGTGTCCCCAATGTGCATACCTATGTGTCGCGAGCCGAACAGACGGGGCTCCCCGATGCGAGTATCGATCTGATCTGTGTGGCACAGTCGATGCACTGGTTCGACATCGATGCGTTCCATCGCGAGGTCCGCCGCATCGGGAAGCCCGGCGGCGTGATTGCGGTGTGGACCTATGCACTCCTCCGTGCAACACCGGCATTGACGGCCATCATAGATGAACTCTATGCCGAAACCGCCGCCCATTGGCCAGCCGATCGCGTCCATGTCGATGCGCATTATGCGACCCTGGCGTTCC
>CAIZHO010000354.1 GCA_903932805.1 uncultured Roseiflexaceae bacterium
ATCATTTCGGCCAAACTGCTGGAGCTGTTCGAGGAGTCTGCAATACGCTGGTTGGTCGCTGTTTGTCTGGCAGGTCATGCGTTGACACTCGGGGTACATGGGCTCGAAATCGGTCCGTCGATGGAAGACTGGCTGCTTGCACCACCACACCTGCGCAGGCAAGAGCTCCTGCGGAGCTGGTTGTTGGCAGCGTGGGACGAATGGCAACTCGCGCCAGATCATCGTACGCGTGGGATAGATATGCGTGCCGCACGGAGGATCATGACCTATGCGCTGTTGCCGCACATCCCTGACGTATGGATTGCCGTGGATGACGTCTGTGCTGGGGTCTGTATGCAATGGCCAGATATTGTCAGACCTGTGTCGTTGCAACGCGCATGGTTGCCTCCGGCCGGATGGCCAGATCATTGGGATACTCAGGACGGTACTGTGCTGCGGTTGAACGTGGCAGGGCCGTTGCGTTGGTTGGGATGCATTGCGTTGAGTGCGGATGGTGTCCACATGCGACGTACTGCGTTTGGTTCGTGGATTTCTGGTTTGACTCATATAGAAAACATAAACGAGTTTGAACATGTCATATTTGAATCGGATTTTTCGTTTGTCCTGCGTGACCAGCGGCACTTGTGGGCACGGTACCAGTTGGAATGGCTAGCGGAGCGGCAGGACGATGTGACATGGATCATGAGCCCCAATCTGATGCAACGAGCTATTGTACGAGGGATGTCACTCGATGCTGTTATTGACGTGATTGGGCGCTTGACAGGGGCGCCTGTTGAGCGATCGGTACGGCAACAATTGGCATTGTGGGCTGGGTCAGTGGCAGTGGTGAAAATCGCGCAAGGGTGTCTGCTCACAACGCAGAAAGCTGCGGAAATGGACGATCTCATCCACGATCGGCGTGTGGGGATCCGTGACGGTCGCCGATTGAACGAAACGACCTTTGTGATGCCGGCAGGAGAGCGTGAACGTCTGATCAAAAACCTCCGCCAGGCCGGCTACGCCCTGAATGAGGAAGGCTCTGAAACGGTGGATTTGCGCGACACCGAGCTACGGCTCATCGAACAGGCGCTCCACGCGTATCATGATACGGCCACGACACGCGCATTGCTCCACAAAATAGGGCTGTTGCGGCAACGTGAGCAACGTCATGGGTGAACGACTCTACCGTTGTGACGGAATCATTCTGAAGCGTATCGATGTCGGTGAGGCGGACCGCATCGTGACGATATTGACGCCCAACGGCAAGATCCAAGCAACTGCGCGTGGAGTGCGAAAGACCGCCAGTAAGCTCTCTGGGCACCTTGAGTTATTGAGCCATTGTCAGTTGCAACTTGCAGTTGGCAAACAGCGGGATGATTTGACGCAGAGCATAGCCATTGAACGGTTCGACACCCAGCAGCAGGAGTTACTGCGGATGGCCGCTGGGTATTATGTCGCCGAGCTGACCGATATGTTGCTTGCTGACGAAGATGCGGCTGCGCAAACATACACGCTCTGTCTCGAGACGCTCAGGGCGCTGTGTACCGCACAGACCGTGGATATGGTGTTGCATTGGTACACGATGCACCTGTGTGATGCAGTGGGCTATCGTCCGCAATTGATCGAATGTGCAGTGTGTGGGCAGACGCTCGATCCGACCGCACAGTTGTGGAGCTTTGTGCAAGGTGGGATGCTGTGTGCGGATTGTGCACGGAGCGATATCCAGGCGATGCGCGTGTCACTTTCGGTGTTTAAGGTGCTCCGCATTGTGCAGCGTGAGCCACTCGCTACGGTGGTGGGATATACCGTGCCTGCAGATGTCCATGCGATGGTGTACCAGATACTGCGGCGCTGGGTGATGCGACAGAGCGAACGTGCCATCCGGAGCGCCGCGTTCCTCGATGACGTACGCCGTCAAGATTTGTCATAAGGGGCATGACGTATAATGTGCATGCGACATCGAATCGTCGCATGCTGCGAAGGAGAGTGATATGGGAAGCAAACAGTCAATCATCGATGAACACGAAATCATATACGGTACCTACCGAACGCACACGATGGCGATGATCGGGTCGATTACGACCGAAGTCGTTTTTTTGGTATTTATATCCGTGGCCGCCTATTTTGCATCCGCAGTGTTTGATCTGTACAACATCACCCAAGAATGGCAACAGTGGAGTGTGTATGGGGCTTTGGCGGTGTTGGCGCTGGTAATGATTGTGCGGGCAATCCGTGACTACCTGGCGTGGTATTACACGCAGGTCATTGTCACCAATCGTCGCTTGATACGCCGCGAAGGGATTTTGACGCGGCGGGTCGCAGACATTGCCCTCAATCAGCTGAGTGAAGTGGTCATTACGCAGTCGTTATTTGGACGAATATTCAACTACGGCGACGTGTCGGTTACTGGTGATTCTGACGCGAGCGCGTTGCGGTTTCTGCAGATTCAAAGCCCGTTGAAACTCCGAACCGTGATTGACGATGCTCGCGTCGGCACAAAGCGGGATACTGCGCCCATCCCTACCCAAGAAAACAAAACCCCGACCAATCCGTTGACAATCGAACCAACGGTCGTGGACGAACAGCATGAGATCCTGGCACAAATCGATGCGCTCCAACGCAAAGGGATTTTGACTGCAGAAGAAGCTGCCGCCAAACGAGCCCAACTCACCGGAGAAGGACAATAATCATGGCCCACACGTTCGAAGAAGTGCAACAGGCTGCGGCGACCATCCGGAGCAGGTGTGCGATGGTACCGCGGGTGGGTGTGATTTTGGGGTCAGGACTCGGTGCGTTGGCTGATGAGCTACAGGATGCGACGGTGATTCCGTATGAGGCAATCCCTGGCTTCCCACGGTCGACGGTGTATGGGCACCGGGGCGAATTGGCGATAGGCCTGATGGGCGGCACACCCGTTGTGGTGATGCGCGGTCGGTTCCACTTCTACGAAGGATACGACATGCATCAGGTCACGTTGCCGGTGCGTGTGATGCACGCGCTTGGCTGTACGACGCTGATTGCTACCAATGCTGCCGGGGGATTGCGTGCAGATTGGCCGGTGGGTGAGCTGATGTGCATCACCGATCATATTTTTATGCCTGGTCTTGCTGGTCATAATCCATTGCGCGGCGCAAATGATGACCGGTTGGGCGTCCGATTCCCACCGATGCTCCATGCATATACCCCAGCACTGCGTGTGTTGGCGCAACAGGTTGCAGCTGCACACGGTGTCACGCTGCGTGAAGGGGTCTACATCATGGTGGCGGGGCCTTCATTCGAAACGGGTGCAGAGCTCCGCATGTGTCAGCGTCTCGGCGCAGATGTCGTCGGGATGTCTACTGCTCCAGAGGTGATTGTCGCTGCGCATGCAGGGATGCAGGTGCTGGCAATTTCGTTGGTGACCAATCAGGCGTTGCCTGATGGGAGCCCAGCAAACCACGAAGAAGTCATGGAGGCCGGTGACTTGGCACGACCGCGTTTTGGTGGATTGCTCAAAGGCATCGTAGCGGCGTTGTAGCAACGAAAAATACCGCCGGCACGCTTTGTGGCGTGCCGGCGGTTTGCGTGTGAAGGGGTCAACGCGGGTTGAGAGTCAGGGATTCTTGGCAGACTTCTTCGACGGCGAGGCGCGCCCACGGCATAGGATGGTATTCGACATTGAGCCATGCGCGGATGAAATCGCTATAGTGACTGCTCAGCGGGTGCCCAGACTGTCCGCCTGGGTGAATGCTCTTGGAGCGTTCCCAGTCGCTGGGATCTGCGATAAATCGATAGGATGGTGTGGTCGTCACGCGACTGCCATCTGGGTTGACCTGGACGTCTCCCATGTTGACGGTATCGCGATTGCCGCCCAATGGGTACGCACCACGGCCGAAGAGCTTCCCGATGATGGGGATGACACTCAACGGATGGGTGAAGTGTACTTGATGCCAGTCGCCGTATTGCCATTTGCCGGGATTATCGCCCAAGCGTTTGCGAATAGTAGGGATGGCATGCTGCCAAGCAGCGTCGAGCACATCATCCCAAGTCCGCCCGTCACGGAACCAGCTGTCATCGCGGTCAGCGAG
>CAIZHO010000355.1 GCA_903932805.1 uncultured Roseiflexaceae bacterium
ACATTGATTCGGTGCCTGCACTATAGCATGGACCACCACCGGTGCCCACGCGGGCACCGGCCCAACATCCCATCCTAATGCCCAGCAGGTATCGTTCCCTTGGCCGGTGCTTTGACATTTTTGAGCAACAACCCTGCCACCGAGAGCACCGCCATGACCACAGCGGTCACGAGCATCGCCAGTGCATAGCCGGCGACCCCCGCCCCGCCATTGCTCGCCACGGCCCCCATCAGCGCAGCGCCAATCATCTGACCGATGCTAATCGTAATCGTCAATAAGGCTTGGGCCGGGGCACGCTCGTTGTCCGCTGTTTCACCCAGCATCATGTAGCGCAACGCGGCACCCAACATGACGGCGATGCCCAACCCGAACAGCACCGAAAACAGATAGAACATGGCCATGCTACTGGCAAACAAGCCCAACACCAGCAATCCGGCCGTCATCAGCGCCATGCCGCTCAACACGACCGGTTTGGCACCAACAGAATCCAGCATCCGCCCCGACAACGGCGACGCAATGGCCATGGCCAAGACCAATGGCACCAATTGGAAGCTCGCAGCCGACGGGGTCATCCCCTGGGCACTGACCAACAGCGACGGGAGGTACAAGGTCACCGCCTCGGCGATCCCCGACCCAAATGCCAATGCCAGCACCAAGACGATCTGCCGTCGCCCAAACAGCTCCATCGTCACCACCGGATCAACTGCTCGGCGCTCGATCCAGACAAACACCGGCACTGCAATCAGCGCGCCCACGATTGCATACATGCCGACGCTCTGACTGCCGATCCCCTGCAAGCCATACGCCAACGCAATCAAGATTGCACTCATCAAGACACTGCCCATCACATCAAACGGCTTGCCTTCGTTCCCACCCGTGTTTGGTAACAACCGCAGACCCAAACCGATAATCAATACCACAATGGGCACGTTCACCCAGAACAACCACGGCCAGCCAAAGATGAGCAATACGCCGCCAATAATCGGCCCCACCAGAAACGCAATCCCAAAGACTGCGCCGATAAGTCCCAGTGCACGTCCACGTTGTTCGATGGGGAAGACATCCCCAACCACCGCACTCGCAACCGGGAAGATGCCGCCGGCGCCGAATCCCTGAATGGCCCGACCCACCAACAACACCGTCACATCGGTCGCACTGGCAACCACCAACGACCCAATGCCAAATAGAACGACACTCGCCAGAAAACTCGTGCGTCGGCCGTAGCGATCCGATGCCTTGGCCAACAACGGCGTCGATACCAGATTTGCGACAATATAAATCCCAAAAATCCACGACGCTGTCGATGTCGACATCCCAAACTGGGCGGTCATCGCTGGCAGTGCAGGTCCCGTCACGGCGATGTCCAACGCGGCCATCAACACCCCGAGGAACAACACCAGCAACAAGCGATTTCGTGCTTTATCATCCATCATTTCGATCTTCCATTCACATACTGACCTACCGGTCAGTGTACCACCAACAACCACTGCTGTGACACATCGTGCGAGCGGAGCTTGGTATACTACGGGTATTGATTTTTTGTGAAGAGGTTCCTTATGCTCGACCCCCGTATGCATCGCCTGGCCGAACTGCTCGTGCGCCACTCGGTGCGCGTCCAACCCGGCGAAAAAGTTCTCATCGAAGCCTATGACATCCCCACCGACATGACGGTTGCGCTCATCAAAGCCGTCGCCGCAGTCGGCGGCCAACCGCTCGTCAGCACCTACCAGCAGCCGGTCCTCCGTGCGTTGTATCAGGCGGCCAGCGCCGATCAGATGCAACTCATCGGCGCCGTCGAACGCCAGCGCATGGAAGGGGTGCAGTGCTATATCGGTATGCGCGGCTCGCACAACACCTCCGAAATGAGCGATGTCCCCCGCGACAAAATGGACCTCTATGAGCGTCATTGGTGGAATCACGTGCACTCCCAAGTCCGTGTCCCCAACACAAAGTGGGTCGTCTTGCGCTGGCCATCACCCGCCATGGCCCAATCCGCCGGGATGAGCACCGAGGCGTTCGAGGACTACTACTTCAACGTCTGCGCCGGGGTCGACTACGACGCCATGCAACGCGCAATGGAGCCGCTCGAGGCCCTGATGCGCCGCACCGACCAGGTCCACATCAAAGGCCCGGGGACGGACCTGCGCTTCAGCATCAAAGGCATCGGCGTCGTGCCGTGCTTCGGCGAACGCAATATTCCCGACGGCGAGATCTATACTTGCCCCGTCAAAACATCCGTCGAAGGCTACATTACCTACAACTGCGAGACGTTGTACCGCGGGACCCTCTTCACCAACGTCCATTTCGCCTTTGACCAGGGCAAAATCGTCAAGGCCGAGGCCGGCGCCAACACCGCCAAACTCAACGAAATCCTCGACTCGGACGAAGGCGCCCGCTACCTCGGTGAGTGGTCATTTGGCGTCAATCCGTACATCAGCAACCCGATGCGCGACACGCTGTTCGACGAAAAAATCGCCGGCTCGTTCCACCTCACCCCAGGGCAGTGCTACAAAGAAGCCTCCAACGGCAACGACAGCCAAATCCACTGGGACATCGTCTGTCGCCAAGACCCTGCAGTGGGCGGCGGCGAGATATGGTTCGATGGCGTCCTCATCCGCAAAGACGGCCGCTTTGTGCTACCCGAACTACAGGGCCTCAACCCAGAGGCGCTGACCCGCGCATAATTCCCCACAAGGGTCCATGCATGCGCTAAAATACGGCTATGCATACACCCATTCCGACCCCTACATACATCCCCACTCTCCCGCCCATCCACGACTACGGCATCGCCATCGT
>CAIZHO010000356.1 GCA_903932805.1 uncultured Roseiflexaceae bacterium
AGCGAGCGATTTTGGGGGAGAGCTCGGTCAGCACCACATGCACTTGCATACCCGCACCATCGAGCAGCAGCAGATCTGCGCCTATGCGCAGCCGCAAGACCCGTTGCCATTGGTGGATGAGGTCAGCATCCGTCGTCGACCCGGCGTCGATAGACACCGGATCTACAAAAAACCGTACGGTGTTCGGCA
Organism: uncultured Roseiflexaceae bacterium; assembly: GCA_903932805.1. GTDB lineage: Bacteria > Chloroflexota > Chloroflexia > Chloroflexales > Roseiflexaceae > UBA965. The sequence goes on from CAIZHO010000356.1 coordinate 190, forward strand.
ACTGGGGCATACCATCCATGGTGATCCTTACCTGGTGGTTAGGCGAGTGGACGGCGGTGGTAGAGGGCCACCCAATCGCCCTCGCTGCGGCGATCGAGACGTTCGAGCCCAGCAGCAGTGAACGCGAGGGCCACTTCGTCTTCGCGGTCAGCGATGATACCCGAACTAATCAATAGGCCGCCTGGTTTGAGGGCTGCGTACATATCGTCAGCCAAAAATACCAACACTTTGGCAATCAGATTTGCGGCGATGACATCGCACTGCAACGATTCGGGATTGACCGCGGTCCCACTGGGCACATCAGGGGCATCCCAGCTCAACCAATGCCCGAGGGAATTGCCTTTCCCCAAGCTGCCTTCGAAAATCTTCATCGACCCAGCCACGCCGTTTATGGCGGCATTGGCAATGGTCGCCTCGACAGCAATGGGGTCCGTGTCGATGGCAAGAATTTCTTTGGCACCGAGATGTGCTGCCACAATCGCCAAAATACCTGAGCCACAGCCCAAGTCCATCACCCGTGTCTCGGGCGGCATGTATTCTTCGAGGAGTTGCGTGCACATCCGGGTCGTGGGGTGCAGTCCTGTGCCGAACGCCATGCCGGGATCGAGTTTGAGGATGATGTCGTTGGGTTGGGGCGTATATTCGAGCCATGACGGCACAATGACGGAGCGCTTGCCTATCCGTTGGACGGTGTAATGCTTCTTCCAGGCTTCAGCCCAGAGTTGCTCCTCGAGCTGCGTTACCTTGAGGGATCCGACCTTGCGGAGCAAACTAAGGTGCCAGAGTGCTTGTTCGAGTTTGGCCCGCGCGTCTTCGCTTTTGTGGTCCACGGGTATCCATGTACGCACGGTCACGGGGCGTTCTGTGTCGTAGCGATAATCTGGACCATCTGCGCCATGGATGACGGGCTGGTCCACTGCGACTCCGTTGTTGTAGCCGTATGAGGCCATCAGTTCACTCACCGATTCGACGGCTTCCGCCTCGACTTCGACGCTACATTCTAGCCATGCCATGGATTTATGCCTTCCAGCGCGTACCGTGCGCACTATCTTCGAGTGTCACCCCGAGGTCAGCTAGACGATTACGGACCAAGTCCGACAGTTGGTACTGCTTTGCTTTGCGCAATTCAGCACGCAGTTCGATGAGGAGCTCGATGAACGGCGCTGCTTCAGCGACTTTGCTTGGACCTGCTTCGAGGGTCAACCCGAGCACGCCACACAACGCACGCAACTCATGCCGGGCTGCGTCGAACGCACTGCCCGACACCCCAGCGTCGCGGGCGACATTGATGTTGCGCGTCAGCTCAAAGATTGTTGCCAAGGCGACGGACGTGTTCAAATCGTCATCCATGGCTGCGACAAAGGCTGGACGCGCCGCGCCCACGGCAGTGGTGAGGCGTGTCACCGCGTCACCGGTAGTCACGGTCCCGGTCGCCGGGGCCAATCCGCCGCGGATGCGCTCGAGTTTGCGCACTTGGTCGGCAACAATGTCGATGCCGTAGGCCAACGGATTGCGGTAATAACTCGACAACACGACCAGGCGGAGCGCGTCGGCAGGATGATCAGCGAGAAATTCGCGGATGGTGACCACGTTCCCCAATGACTTGGACATTTTTTCGAGTTTGTATGTCCCGTCCTCGAGCTTGGTCTGGATTTGGAGCATCCCGTTGTGGATCCAATGACGTGCAAATGTCTTGCCCGTCAGGCTTTCGCTCTGGGCAATTTCGTTTTCGTGATGCGGGAAAACCAAATCATTGCCGCCACCATGGATGTCGATTTCTTCGCCCAAATGGTCCAACGACATCGCAGAGCACTCGATGTGCCAGCCGGGTCGACCACCGCCCCAAGGGCTTGGCCAAGCCGGTTCACCGGGTTTTGCACCCTTCCAGAGGGCAAAATCGCCGGGATGTTCTTTGCGTGCATCGACATCGAAGCGTGTGCCCGACACCATCTCGGTCAAATTGCGACCCGACAACCGCCCATAGTCGGCGTCTTTGGCGACGCGAAAGTAGACATCACCGTCGGCTGCGTATGCGTACCCTTTGGCGATGAGATTTTCGATGAATCCAATAATCTGCGGCATCGACTCGGTCACGCGTGGATAGACCGTTGCCGGCATGATGTGCAACGACTCGAGGTCCTCGCGGAATTCGTTCACGTAGCTCGTTGCTAACTCGACCGGGTCACGACCAAGCGCATTGGCACGATTGATGATTTTGTCATCGACATCCGTAAAATTGACAACGTGCATGACCTGCAACCCGCGGAACTCAAGGTACCGGCGGAGCACGTCGAACACCATGGCAGACATTGCATGGCCAATGTGAGCACGATCGTACACCGTCACACCACACACATACATCCGCACCAGGCCGGGCGTG
>CAIZHO010000357.1 GCA_903932805.1 uncultured Roseiflexaceae bacterium
CATCAATACATCAACGCTCTGTTGGATGAACCGTTCGATGATGGCCAGGATCATGGGTTCTTGTTCGTTCAGCGTCGCAGCGCGCAGTTCATCGTTGTTGCTCAGCAACATCTCCCGCAGGATCCACGGCACGGCGATGATTGCCAGCGGACCATTGGGCGTTGTGTAGCGGTAGACATCGGCTTTGCGGGCCACCCTGACACCGGGGTAATCGAGCCCTTCGTAGACGGCTACCGAGTTGGCGGTGTCACGCCCCGGAGCGACATCGTGATTGCCGATGAGCATCAGCACGGGGATGCCAGCATCGACGATGCGTTTGATGCGCACGGCAAATTCGCGTTGATGGCGTGGCTGGGGGTCGCGGTTTTTGAACATATCGCCGGCGATGAGCACCAAATCGACTTTGGCGTCTATCCCGACTGCGATGGCTTCGTCGAAGCGCGCGAGGAAATCGGCCAGTCGCGTGTGCATGCCGGTGCTGACATCGTAGTGCCCGTAGTTTTCTACTCCGATGTGCAAATCTGCCAGATGCAAGACACGGACCATACTGCCTCACTTTCGTTGATTGTATTGTACAACTAAACGTTTCGCGTCTTGACGTCACGATCCGCGCCGATCGAAGCCGATGGCAGTAGAATCAATAACGGACAAATTGTCCACGAGTTATCCACCATTTGTCAGCGAAAGACAAAAACTTATCCACATACTGTGGATAAGTGGTCTATCTGGCGTTGTGGTCAATTACGCATTGCAACGCGTCAAACCTACGGAGTTATGTAGTGTGCATCGTGTGGATAAGTCACCAACATTACAAACTGTAATTTTCGCGATTGCCATGCCTTTGTCTCTCAATACGACACAATGTAGCAAAAAATCGAGCAGAACGGATGCCCATACAACAGCAACGAGCTCCATCGCCACCGATGAGCACTGTGGTAGAATCGGACATCGACGAAGGGACATCCATGCATCTGCACATCGCACATCTCTACCCTGCCCAAATGAATATATACGGCGACCGCGGCAACATCATCGTGCTCCGGCAACGCGCTCACTGGCGCGGCATCGATGTGACCGTCGACGCCATCCACCCCGGCGCGACAGTCGATTGGTCACGGTACGACCTATGCTTTTTTGGTGGCGGCCAAGACAGCGGCCAGGCGCTCATCGCCGACGATTTCGTCGTGCGTCACGGCACCGAACTGCGGGCCGCACTGGCTGATGGCGTGGTTATGCTGGCTATCTGTGGCGGCTACCAATTATTGGGCAACTACTTCAAAACGCACGCAGGACAAACGCTCCCCGGTATCGGAGCACTCGATGTCCATACCGTCGGCGGTACCCAACGCTTCATCGGCAACATCGCCGTCACAGTCGACGTGCCTATTGCGCAGCGTAACTGTATCGGGTTCGAAAATCACAGCGGCCAGACATTCCTCGGCTCGGGGGCACGCCCGCTGGGGACCGTCATCGCCGGATCGGGCAACAACGGCAGCGACAAAACCGAAGGTGCACAGGTGCACAATACGTTTGGCTGCTACCTACACGGCTCGTTCCTCCCCAAAAATCCGCAATTTGCAGATTTTTTGCTGCGCCGTGCACTCGAGCGCCGCTACGGCCATGCAGAACTCCCCCCACTCGACGACCGAGCAGAGGGAGCGGCACAGCGGGTGATGTTGGATCGCGTGCGTTAGGGCTCGTAGCGCCGTACGATAATTGCCGAGTTATGGCCGCCCAGGCCGATCGAATTAGACAGGCCGATGGTGACCTCGCGTTGGCGTGCCACACCGGGCACGTAATCGAGGTCGCAGTTTTCGTCTGCTTGTTCGAGGTTGATGGTCGGGTGGACGATGCCGTGTTTGATGCTCAAGGCGGTCACAATCAGTTCGACCGCACCAGCGGCGCCCATCATATGGCCGAGCATCGATTTGGATGAGTTGACGACGAGCGTGTAGGCGTGGTCGCCGCAGACCGTCTTGATGGCGCGGGTCTCGGCCATGTCGTTGAGCGGCGTACCTGTACCGTGGGCGTTGATATAGTCGATTTGGTCAGGGCGGATGCCCGCCTTGCGGATGGCCATCTTCATGGCGCGGGCGGGACCAGCACCGTCTTCGCCGGCAGCAATCATGTCTTTGGCATCGTTGCTGTTGCCGTAGCCGACGACCTCGGCGATGATGGGTGCGCCGCGGCGGAGGGCGTGTTCGAGCTCTTCGAGGATCACCGCACCCGCGCCTTCGGACAGCACGAAGCCATCGCGGCGGATGTCGAACGGCTTGCAGGCGGCGCCGGGGTTATCGTTATCGCCCGCCAGGCCACGCATATTGGTGAATGCCGACATCACCACCGGCACGATGGGTGCCTCGGCGCCGCCGGCGATGATGACGTCTGCATCGTCGCGCTTGATGGTCTCGTAGGCTTCGCCGATGTTGTGGCCACCGGTCGAGCAAGCCGCCACAATGGCCATATTGGGACCGAGCGCGCCGGTCTGAATGGCGATATAGCCAGAGGCTGCGTCGTCGATCATGTTGGCGATGAGGGTCGGTGCCACTCGGCGCGTGCCCTTTTCGTTGAGGACCGTGACGTTGTCGCCGATGAGATCGATGCCGCCCGCGCCGGTGCCATAGATGACACCGAGGCGCTCGCGGTCCATCGTTTGGGTATCGAGTTGGGCGTTACGCAGCGCCTCGAGCGCTGCATTGAGCGCATAGCGGACGTACTGCGACGCGCGACGCGCCTCACGCGGGTCGACCGCTGGGTCGAGCACAAAGTCGCGCACTTCGCCGGCGATACGCACCGCATAGTCGCTGCAGTCAAACTTAGTAAGCGGTTTGACCCCGCTTTGGCCGGCGATAAGCGCCTGCCAGGTCGATTCGATATCGTTGCCGAGGGGCGTCACAGCGCCCACTCCGGTGATGACCACACGTCGCATGGGTCGGGACCTTTCGCGTTAGCTCGCAGCCGGGGCAGGCAATTCGCTGTCGGCACCATACAGGATTTTGACGATTTCGACATCCGACAGGCTGAGGGTCTGCACCTGCGCATTGATGCGCTTGATAAGGCCGGTCAAGACCTGCTTGGGCCCGAGCTCGATGAAGGTATCAACGCCTTCTTCGATCATCATTTGGACACTGCCGGTCCACTGCACGGGGCGGGTCAACTGGCCATTGATTTCGGCACGCAATTCTTCGACGGTATGCAGCATCGACGCGCTGATATTGGCAATCAATGGCACCGTCGGCGTCACCATGGCGATTTGGTTCGAGAACTCCGCAAAGCGCAACGATGCGTTCTGCATCAACGGCGAGTGCGAGGCAATCGACACAGCCAGGCGTTGGACCAGCTTGGCGCCGCGTTCTTTGGCAAGCTCCATCGCCCGTGTCAACGCGGCGACCTCGCCCGACAGGACGGTCTGTCCCGGCGAATTGGCGTTGGCCATGGTGACCACGCCGTATGACTGGGCTTCGTCGACGACGGCGCGCAATTGTGTCTCGTCGAGGCCAATCACCGCGGCCATGCCACCGGGGCGGGTCAACGCACTTTCGGCCATCAAACGGCCGCGTTCGCGCACCAGCAACAACGCTTCGTCGAACTGGAGTGAACCAGCAGCGACCAGCGCGGTGAACTCACCGAGGCTGTGCCCGGCAACCATGGCTGGCGAGACGTTGATGCCCAACGGGCTCAACTTCTCTCGCAGGGCTTCGAGACAAGCAATACTCACGGTCAAAATAGCCGGCTGGGCGTTGTAGGTGTCATCCAACTCGGCCTGCGGACCTTCGAAGCAGAGGGTGGTCAAAGAAAAACCGAGGACATCGTTTGCGCGATCAAAGACCCGCCGTGCCGCTGGCGACACGTTATAGAGCAGGCGCCCCATGCCCACATATTGTGAACCTTGTCCGGGGAACACCAACGCCATGCGTTTTTTGATCGAATGCAATAATTCCAATGCGGTACTCCTCAATACATGCACACCGGCGCCCAAAGCAACCGCGTGTGATTCCGTCTTGTTACTACACATCACAGTGGATGCACATAGTATACACGAATCACACTGCACAGATAAAGCCTTAGTGTTAAGTTTGTGTATCAGATTGCGTCAAGCCCTCACCTGCTGTTCATAGGCCGCCACTGCCGCAGCATATACCTGCGTCAACGGCACGGCATGGGTCTGGGCTGCGGCGGCGCAGTCTTCGTACTCGGGCGCGGCGCCGATGACATCCCCACGCCACGTTTTGACCTTGACCCGCAGCGGCCCATACTGCGTGTCGACCGTGACCAACGCGCGTTCGGCAACATGCCGGTCCACCAGAGTGCGCCGCATCCCCAACGTCGACGTCTGGCGCATCAGCAGATCCACCAGGGCGTCTTCGTGGTCACGGTCACACAAGACACTCAGCAACAGCGCCGCCCGCCCTTTTTTCATGACGATCTGCTGCTGCCACACATCGCGCGCACCCAGCGCCAACGCCTGCGTGCAGACATACGCCAGTTGCTCGGCTGGCTGGTCATCGATGTTGCATTCAAGCAGCACCAACGCGCCATCACTGGCCACACCTTCGCCCACCCAGACGCGCAAGGCGTTGGGGCGTGGGGTGATTTTTTTGCCGAACCCATAGCCCACCTGTTGCACCGCCAGCGCCGGCCGCTTGAATATCGCCAGCGTGGCCAACACCGC
>CAIZHO010000358.1 GCA_903932805.1 uncultured Roseiflexaceae bacterium
AACTGGCCGATGAGTTGCTTGGTCTTGTTGAGGCCCAAGCGTTCGCCGAGTTCGTCACGGAGCATTTCGATGTAGCGCACCAAAAAGTCGCATTTGTCGCTGGGTTGGGGCACAAACATCGGCTCACCGCGGCGCAATTGGGCAATTTGCATGAATATCCAGGGGTTCTCCATCGCGCCACGGCCAATCATAATGCCGCTGGCGTTGTAGACCTCGAGGCGTCGCAATGCCTCGGCGGGGTCTTTGACATCGCCCGACCCGACGACGGGGATCGACACCACCTCGCGCACCTCGCGGATACGTGACCAATCTGCCGTGCCGGTATACAGCTGGGCGCGGGTGCGCGGATGCAACGCCAGCGCTTTGATACCTGCTGCCTCGGCCATCCGGGCCGTGTCGAGGTAGTTGAGGCTGTTATCATCCCAGCCGGCCCGGTATTTGAGGGTGACGGGGATCTGCACAGCGGCGATGACGGCCTTGATGAGGGCCTCCATCTTGCAGAGGTCTTTGAGCAGGGCCGAGCCATGCCCGCCGCCGGTCACTTTGGGTGACGGACAGCCACAGTTGATGTCGAGGATGTCGGCACCGAGGAGTTCGACGGTCTTGGCCGCTTGGGCCACCAAATCGGGCTCATTGCCGCTGAGTTGCATCGTGATGGGGCGCTCTTCGGGCAAAAACTCGAGCTGGTTGTGCCGTGAGCGTGCCCGTGGGCTGACGCTGGCCGCATTGGTCATCTCGCTCGACACCAGGCCGCACCCGCCGAGGCTGAGGATCATGCGTCGAAAAATGCTGTCGGTCACCCCGACCATCGGTGCCAGCACGATATTTGGGGCAATCCGAATGTGCCCGACGTGATATTCGCTGGGAATATTCTGATATATACTCATTGGTAAACACGCTCCCTGATGCCATAGTTCTGGCATGCTGTGTATTATACCAAAAGCACCATTGGAGTTCCTCATGCGCACTGCACACCTCGATCGTGCCGACATGTGCGCCATTGCGCACGACCTCGCCACATTCTTTGCCCAATCGGCAGACTCTTACGACCGGGCTGGCACCCTGCCCGAACCTTTTTATCATGCCCTCCGTCAATCGGGCTATTTGTCGTTTGTGGTGCCGCAGGAGTACGGCGGGCGTGGTGCATCACTGGCCGATATGGTGCGCACCCAAGAAATCTTGGCAGGTGGCTGTGGCTCGACCGCGATGGCGGTCGACATGACCGTGCATGTCATTGGCCGCGTGGGCCAGACCCGGAGCTACCCCGAGCCGATCTATGCCGCCATCTGCGCCGATATCGTCGCCAACGGTGCACTCGTCAATGCCGTCGCCAGCGAAAAAGAGCTCGGGAGCCCGTCGCGTGGTGGGTTGCCTGCTACCACAGCGACCTGGGACGGCAGCCAATGGCGCATCAACGGCCACAAGCTGTTTGTGAGCATGGCACCGATGTTGCGCTACCTGATTACCAATGTCGCCCTGCCAGTGACCGCAGATATGCCCCATGGCGGCATTGCCAACGCGGTTGTGCGGGGCGACGCGCCCGGGTTGTCGTTCCGCGATACCTGGGGCGATGCCCTTGCATTGCGGAGCAGCGGCAGCGGCGATGTGCTCTATCACGACGTGCCGGTCGCTGACGACTGGCTCATCGAACGCAAATCTGCCGCTGCGACCAGCCCCGCCGAGCCGCCCTACGGGATGGCCTGGTTTGCGCTGACGCTGGCGGGCGTCTACTTGGGCATTGGCCAGGCGGCCGTCGATGCGGTAGCGCGCTACGCCAATACGCGGATTCCCACTGCGTTGGGCAAGCCGATTGCCACACTGGCCACCGTCCAGCACCGCATCGGCGAGGCGAGCATTCCGCTTCAGGCAGCCCGGGCGCTGCTGTATGACGTGGCCGATACCTGGAGCGACGACCCCACGGCGCGGATGACCCTCGGACCACGCATCGCAGCGGCAAAATACGCGGCGACCAACGCAGCCCTCGTCGCCACCGATCAGGCCTTGCGCATCGCTGGCGGCTTTGGGATTACCCGCGACCTCCCGCTCGAACGCTTCTTCCGCGATGCACGTGCCGGCATCACGCATCCCCCCAACGACGACGCAGCACTCGAGCTGGTAGGTCGTGACGTGTTGCAACGGCATGCGGTGTGAGGGTGCGGGCTGGTGCGAGGGCGTTTTTTCAGAATGGTCCAGC
>CAIZHO010000359.1 GCA_903932805.1 uncultured Roseiflexaceae bacterium
CCGATCTCCTCGGCGGCGCATACGCGACAAAATAGATCGATAGACCACACGGAACAACACGGACCAGAAAAGCACCACAACCCACCCACCAATAAGCAACGAGGTTTCGAGAACGACATCGGGCATGGCGAACTGCGGTGCCAACAGGTTGGTTACATATGCCACAAAGACCCCGATAGAGGTCGCCGAAAGCATTTTGAAGCTCTCATCAATACGCGATATCCCCCGCGGGAGGCTGTACATACCCGCAGCCAAATAACTCATGAATGTCGCTGCATTCAGCACTGCGACATACAGAATCCGCCCACCCTGCGGTGAATTATCGAACAGGAGTTGCCCTTCAAACGACAACGGCCTGACAAACCAGAACCACACAAGGAGTGCCAAGTTGGTCGCCAGCACATCGGCACAAATAGCCGCTGCGAGTACAACAATTCTATTACGCCATAGGTGTCGAATCATAATGCGGACCCTCGGGCAGCACGCTGTGGACGCAATCGGTTCCGCACAAGCGCAGTCTGTTCAGCAATCGAAATCCCTGATTCGATCACCCAACAGATCGGCAGTGGCGTTGTGGCTGCGTAATATCGGCGAAAGAAAATGCGCATCGCATCGTAGAAATGGCGAATGGTCTGCACTGGCTGCTGTCGACTGGCAGCGCGTTTGATGTGATGGACCACCGCATCAGCGACATAGACAACGCGCCACCCGTACTGCTTAAAGCGAAAGCACCAATCGAGATCTTCGCCGTACATGAAGTACGTGTCATCGAGTCCGCCGACCTCTCGCAACACTGACGTCGGCATGACCATACATGCACCAACAATTGCATCAACATCAATGGTCTGGTGTTCGTCGACATAGGTCATGTTGTACCGACCAAAGCGTTGACTGCGTGGGAACAATCGCGCAACGCCCAACATGCGCCACATTGACACCTCTGGAGTCGGGAACGAACGTCGACAGGCACGGTCTAATGTGCCGTCTGGCAAGAGCAACCGCGGGCCTACCACCCCAACATCACGGTGGGCGTTGAGAAAGTCGATAAGAATATCAAAAGCTCCTGGTACAACCACCGTATCTGGATTGAGGATGCAAGTGTATTCGGGTGCATCGGTCATGGTCATAATGCGTGACAAAGCGATATTGTTGGCATACGCAAAACCACCGTTAAACGAACTTGGTGTTACATGCACCGATGGGAACTCGTTGGCCAACATCTGCAACGAATGATCGACAGAGCCGTTATCAACGACGTAGATATCTACCTCACCGGCACGATACCCATCGGGTATCGAAGCAAGGCATGCTTTGAGTAATTCAGCGGTGTTGTAGTTCACAATGACAATGGCGAGTTTTGGCATAGCTCAGCACTTTCTTCTCTCAAATACTACCATCTCCACGCCGACCCGTAAAGAAACCGTTGTATCCAGCACTGGTATAAGATCGGTCAACAGACCGGTATACTATGAGCAGCAGACAAAAAACGAAAGAAGGAGCAACAGATGCGGCAGAATTTTTCGACCCACACCCCATGGGAGGCAATGGCTGGATACTCGCGCGTTGTCCGCATCGGGAACATCATTGCGGTGTCGGGGACAACTGCATCGAACGCAGCCGGCGAAGTCCAGCACATCGGTGACGCCGGTGCGCAAGCGACCTACATCATCCGCAAAATCGAAGCATCGCTTGCAGAAGCGGGTGCATCGCTCAGCGACGTGATTCGCACCCGTATCTTTGTTGCGAACATTGCGGATTGGGAAGCGGTTGCCCGCGCACATGGAGCAATATTTGGCAATATCCGGCCGGCAAACACGCTCGTCAGTGCACGGATGGTTGACCCCCTTCAACTCGTCGAAATCGAAGCAGATGCCGTCATCGACAATGACTAATCACGACATGCCAGAACTCCCGTTACGCCATGAAGCCCTGAGTCCGCGCACACCGAGTGCGAAACCTCCCTTGCTCTTGCTGCTCCATGGCTATGGAAGCAACGAAGAGGACTTGCTCCAGCTCGCCCCATACTTGCCTGAATCATGCCAAATCGTATCGTTACGTGCTCCGTTGATGCTCGCACCAGGATCCAATTGCTGGTACGAACTCGCCTTTACGCAAACCGGGATAGTCGCTGACACCACCCAAGCACTACAGTCATTGGCAATTCTCCGCGAGACGTACCATGCTGTTATCGCGCAGTATGCCTGTGACCCAAGCCGCGTAGCAGTCATTGGCTTCAGCCAGGGAGCAGGGATGGCTGGGATGCTGGCGCTCTGCGAGCCAACGATCCGCTGTTCGGTGTTGCTCAGCGGTCTCAACCCGTTTGCCATGCTCCCAACGAGCGACATCACCGTCCCGCACCCGACGGTACTCGTCGTCCATGGCAGTTACGACGAAGTCGTGCCCATTACGACGGGGCACGCCTGTCGCGATGCATTTGTCGAACATGGGGCAACAGTTCAATACGCAGAATATCCCATCGGTCATACCATCGATTTGCGTGTCATCGCAGCACTGACGTCGTATCTGGCGGCACATCTATGATGAACCAAAACTCCACCCTGTTTCTCGAGGCGTTTGTCGTCATCGAAGCATACCTCGCATCTATTTCTGACCTCGCAAAAGGGGTCCCGTTTGTCGCGCAGGTCGATAGTCTGCGACTGACTGACCAGACGGTGCAAGCATACGCCGAAGACCTCAAGGCATTTGCTCGCTTGCGCAACGTTATTGTGCATGAGCGCGGCGGCGGTGTGGTGTTGGCCGAGCCCAACGACTGGGCTGTACAACGGATAAGCCATGTCCGCGATATGCTCATCCAACCACCAACGGTAGCAATATTCGCCACACACAAGGTGCTGACCATTCGGAGCGATGATCATCTGGCGGCAGCTTCGCGGTTGATGTACGAACACCACTATTCGCAGCTCCCGGTCTATGGATCGAATGGGTATGAAGGCTTATTGACCATTCGCAATATAACCTACTGGATCGGCGCACAATCATCACATCTGCTTGATTTGAGCCAAGTACGTGTCTCTGCGGTCTTGAGACACACCGAGCCTGCGGACACTGCATTATTCGTCAAACCCGACGCCTCGTTGGTCGTTGCGCTCAACGTTTTTGCGGCGCAGCATCGCCGCGGCAACCCAATCGACGCGGTGTTGATTTCCGAATCCGGCACAGCGGAGAGTCCATTACTCGGCATCATTGCACTCGCTGACATGCCGGCGATTGCAGAGCGTTTGCGGCTGAGCCAAGAGACAGTGCGCACCCCTGGCCCGCAGTAGCTCACGGATCGACAAGGAAAATGGGTTGATGTGGTACGCCAGCACGTGCTGCATCACCGCACGTCACAGAGACTGGTCTGAGACGATCGAGAGAGAACAGCACCGGTATGACCCACCGAAGGTATCCACGTTTTTGGAATACCAGACAAAACTGGCTGCATCATGAGTGCGTATGCTACCAAGAGAACGCATGGACTGCTGTGGTACGATAGCCACAAGAACACAGTCCGACAAAAGGATTTGGAATGAACCAGGGGATTTTTGAACCGCGCATAGCATTGTATGTTTGGGTGAGTTGTGCAGCGCTTGCAGCCGCCCTCATCTATCGAAAAGGCTACCACATGGCTGCGGCTATAGGCATAGGGGTGTTATTGGGCCCACTGTCCATCATGATTGCGCTGTTTATCCCTATGCGCAGGACCCAGTCCGGTGACTAGCCCACTGCGAGAGGAGCACCCGATGAATGGGACAATCATTGCCCGCATGGAGGGTGAAGAGAGCACGATCGAGGTCATCGAATACGCATCGCTGAACTTGACTCGACGTCCTGACCTCGCCGCGATTGCATACTATGCCCAGCAGATGGGTGTTCGCTTACGCCAACTGCGTATTACGTTGACCGGTGGTGGCGCTTCAATCGAGCCCGGTATGCTCCAGTTTTCGTATGGTTCAATCCGTACCAACACCACAGCCGGCGGTGCATGGGGCTTTGTAAAACGCTATGTACAGAAAAGATTCAATAACGAGTCGATCTTTCGGACGACCTTTCAAGGCAAAGGGGTCATCTACACAGAGCCGACGTTTGATCATTATCTGTTGACACGGATTGCGCCTGGAGAAGAAGCAATTGTCGACGATGGTCGCTATCTCGCAAGTGAACTCGGTGTCGACAACGATCTCGCCTTCAAGAAAAGCGTTTCGAGTTTGTTGCTCAGCAAAGACGAAGTGGTCCGTACACGCATAACGGGGAAAGGCTGGTGTGTGGTCCAGAGCCCAATTGCGGCGAGTGATGTGTTGCGCATCGATCTGCACGACGAAGAACTCCGTGTCGACGGTGACATCGTGTTGTTCCGCAAAGGACAGCTCGTTCAACAGGTGGGTAACGCCACCGCTGCAGTCGCTGGGTTGGTGACCTCTGGTGAAGGATTGGTCAATGTCTTCCGTGGCACCGGGCAAATCTGGTTGGCCCCTGCCGAACATGGATACGAACAGTTAATTGATCTATTACAGCGCGCCGGTATGCCCTATGGACCACGGGTAGCCACCAAATCTCGTCCCCGGCGCACCCTTGAGGACCTTATCTCGTGAACGACAACCCTACACCTCGTCAAATCGTCGCCCGTGGGTATGACCAACTTACCCAACGATACACCGCATGGGCGACATCCAAACACGACGAATCGCGCGGGCGCTACATGCAGATTTTGCTCGACCACGCACGTGGTGGGATGCGCTTACTCGACCTCGGCTGTGGCACAGGGCTTACCTCTACCAAGCGTCTCGCCGAGTCCTACCGCGTCACAGCAGTCGATATCTCGCCCAAAAACGCCAAACTCGCGGCCCGTGCCGTCCCACGTGCACAAGTCATCTGTGCCGACATGACGCAGCTCTCATTCCCCCCTGAGTCGTTCGACGCAATCTGTGCCTTCTACTCACTCATCCATGTCCCCCGTGAAGACTTGCCCGAGTTCTTTGTGCGGTTGACCCGCTGGTTGCGACCCAGCGGCTTGTTCGTGGGCTGTCTCACGGCGTATGATTTGCCTTCAGAATTTGCCGCTGATTGGCTTGGGGTCCCCATGTACTGGAGCGGATACGACAGTGAGCGCAACCGAGAGCTGCTCCGGGATGCGGGATTAACCGTACACAGTGCGGTCGAAGAAACACAAGACGAAGACGGGGTTGCGGTGACCTTCCTCTGGGTGATTGCTGAACGACCAGCATTGTGAGGTGGTATGAATCATTTTGTTGCGATTGATCATATTGGGATTGCTGTGACCGACATCGACGAGGCGGTTGCCTTTTATGGGGTCACATTTGGTGTGCATGAATGGGAACGCATCGAGCTCCCCGAACGCGCGATGCGTGTCGCAGTCGCCCGCTATGGTGAAAGCGCCATCGAGCTCATTGCCCCCACCTCCGCAGATGCGGCATTTGCCAAATATTTGGCCGAAAAAGGCCCAGGTATGCATCACATTGCATACCGTGTAACCGACATCAACGCCTCGTTAGCAGACCTCAAAGCACAGGGTTTGCGACTCATCGACGAAGCGCCTCGCCCGGGGCTGCATGGGACGTTGGTTGCATTCATCCACCCCAAAGCAACGATGGGCACACTCATTGAGTTGGTCCAACACGTATGAACCCGGTCGGTATCGGGATTGTCGGCTGTGGCCCCATCGCGCAAGCTGCACATCTGCCGGCGACGGTCAAGGCCGCCAACGCCACGCTCATTGCGGTGTGTGACCGTTCTGAACGACTACGCACTGCCGCCCAAAGCATGCATGGCGCTTCCATTGCATACGCCGATGCTGCCGACCTCTTCGCCGACACGCGGGTCGAGGCGGTGATTATCGCCGTGGCAGACCCCTTCCACGTGCCGCTCGCCATTGCCGCCCTACACGCGGGGAAGCATGTATTGGTCGAAAAACCGCTCAGCGACACCCTCGCCTCTGCGCATGAGCTCGCTGCCGTACATGCGCAGACCGACAGCATCCTGCACATCGGCAACAACAAACGCTACGATATGGGCATCGAATATGCCCGCGACATGGCCTGGGGTGCCCTCGGCCAGCGCATCGCGTATCGTGGCTGGTATTGTGATTCACACCTGCGCTATACAGCGACCGACAACCTGCAGCCGTCATTTGTCACGGCTGATGACACCCTCCGCCCCGTGCTGGATCCCAAAACCGACCGGCGCCGCTACCTGCTGTTGACCCATGGGAGTCATCTCGTCGACACGGCACGCTATATCTGTGGCCCCATTGTTCGCGTGCAGACGCAATATCGCACCGTCGAAGGGGCACGCTGTTGGTACAGTGCAGTGACCTTTGCCGATGGTACTTTGGGGCACCTCGATTTGACGGTGACCATCCAAGGGGACCATCACGAGGGGTTCCACCTCTACAGCCAACATGGGTCGATACTGGCGAAAACATACCTCCCCTGGTTTTTCAAGAGTAGCGACGTCGAGGTATTCACGAGTACCGATGCACAGTATCATCGGCCGCTGGGTGCAGATGGGCATTCGTATCGGCGCCAAATCGAAGGCTTTTGTGCAGCCATACGCGGCAATCAGGGCGTGCGGGCTGCAACCATCGATGACGGTGTTGCGGCACTTGCCGTACTGACCGCGATGACCCGTTCAGCCGAAGCGAATGCCGCTTGGGTAGACGTCAGTACGGCTGCGGGGCTCCCATGAACATCCGTACCGGCTGCGCAGTCTGGGCTCACAAAAGCTGGGTCGGGTCGTTGTATCCCGCAGGGACGCCCGCTTCGGCGTTTCTCCAACGTTACAGCGAACGCGTTGCCACGGTCGAGGGGAATGCGACGTTCTATGCAATCCCGAGCATGACGACGGTCGCCAAGTGGGCCGTCGAAACCCCAGCATCTTTCCGGTTTTGTTGCAAAATCCCCAAACTCATCAGCCACGCTGCTGCCTTGGCAGATACCATCGACCTCCGCGATCAGTTCCTCGAACGGATGCAGCCGTTGGGACCGCGCCAGGGCCCGTATTTTCTGCAGCTCCCGCCGCGATTTGGCATGCGCCACATCAACGACTTGGCACAGTGGCTCACGACCTGGCCTGCTCATCTGCGGCTCGCCGTCGAAGTACGGCATCCCAGCTGGTATACGCCCCGCGGTCGACTCGTGCTCCAAGAACTGCTCGCGGCACACGCGGTCGGGCATTGCATCATGGATGTGCGCCCACTCGACGAACCAGGTCTGCCAGGTGCCGACGCAGATCTCGACAGCGCCCGCGATCACAAGCCCGACATCCCGCTCGACCCGTGGGTCAGCGCTGACCTCGCGCTCGTTCGGTTTATCAGTCATCCGCATGCAGCCGCCAACGCGCGCTATCTCGACGAATGGGCGGTACGTATCGCCCAATGGGAGCGAACGGGAATACAAACGTATTTCTTTATGCACTGCCCGACCGAGGACCATTCACCGGCTCATTTGCATCTGTTCCATCTGGCGTTGACGAAGGTCTTGCCGGAGTACCGGCCGATATGGGATAATTCCCCACCAGAGCACCAAGCATCGCTGTTCTAAGCCATCCCCTTGCGGTAGAGAGACTCCCCACCTGTGAACTATTTGGCTGGCCTAAACACCGAACAACAGACTGCCGTGACTGCGCCCATCGGCCCGATCTTGCTCAAAGCCGGGGCAGGCAGTGGCAAAACACGTGTGTTGACGCTGCGCATTGCACACATGGTGCAGCATCATCGCATCGACCCGAGTACCATTTTGGCGCTGACCTTCACCAACAAAGCCGCCAAAGAGATGCGCTCGCGCTTGCGCAGTGTTGTGGGCACACAGGTCAAGCAATTGACCACAGGAACGTTCCACTCCATCTGTGTACAGATTTTGCGGGCACACATCGAAGGCAAAATCGGTCACTACACGCGTAACTTTAGTATTTACTCTGGTGACGAACAAGAACAACTGGTACAGCAATCCATCGATGCCGCACCAGAACCTTCTCCGGATGCTACCGATGCAGATGATTTGCTCCGGCGCATCTCGCGTGCCAAAAGCCGGTTGCAGACCCCACGCATGTTGCTGGCCCAGGCCGAAAACACCAACGATTCGTGGGTTGCCCTACGCTACCGCCACTATCAAGGATTGTTGGCCGAGGCAAACGCACTTGATTTCGATGATCTCATCCAGGTGACATATCGCCTGCTGAGTGAGCACGAAGACATCCTCGACGCGGTTCAAAAGCGCTGGAAGCATCTCCTCGTCGACGAATATCAAGACACGGACCCTAGCCAGTTCAGCCTCATCCGCATTCTCAGCGAGCCCGTGGGCAGTCGGCCGCGCTCGCTGTTTGTCGTCGGCGACGCAATGCAATCGATTTATGGATTCCGCAATGCGGATCATACAATTATTTCGCGGTACGGCGAGACGTTCCCCAGTGCCACCATCATCGAACTCAAAACCAACTACCGCAGCCGGCAGGCCATCCTGGATGCCGCCTATGC
>CAIZHO010000360.1 GCA_903932805.1 uncultured Roseiflexaceae bacterium
AACTCTCTGGCCGGCGGTGCCATCTGCAGCCCTTCGACCGAGGCCGTCAGGCTCCCAAGCATTGCCATCGCTTGATTGGCTTTGTTCTCGGCCAGCGCAGCATTGATGGCCGACTCCTGCGCCAGCGAGGCAATCATGGAGAGCGCCTGCACGGCGGTGGTCTGAGCAATACCGGCGGCGATGTTGACCTCCAGCACCCCATCAGGCCCGATGGCGTCAACGGCTGCAAACAGTAGTTCGAACTGTCTGATCTGCTGCTGGTCGGTCAAAAACTGCGCGAGTTGGTCTCGCGTCAGATTGAGCTTCCGAGAGTTCGGCGCAGTGGTTGCCATGCTTAGAACGCCAGTGCTTCTAGCTGCGCCTCTAGCCTGGCGAATGACACGTGGGCGCTACTGTCGCCCCGGAACCGCTGAATACGCCAGTTGCGCATATGGCCCTGCTGGAACCATGCCAGGCGCTTCTTGGTGTCCCCTATGGTGCCGACTGAAATGAACCTGTCTTGGCTCCATGATCTGCCGTCCAGCGAGTAGCTGGTGCTGATCTGCGGGTTGCCGAGTGCCGATGAATTCGGGACAGCTAGTTCGAGCAGGATGTATTGGCCGCTTTCCTGCAGCAAAAAGAACCCGTCTTCCTTCAGTAGGCCATCAACAATTTGAGCGGCTAGGGCAACGCTTCCAGTCAATGCCACCAGTTCTAGCTTGTTGAAGATGGCGCCATTGCTCTCGTTGTAGACGATGAGCGTACCGAATTCCCAACGCACCTGCTGGCCCCAGTGGTGGCCGGTGCTTTGCACCAGATAGCCGATGGCGTTGGACTGCGGATCACCGACAAGCCACTTGTTGTAGCACCAGACGATATTCCTGGCCCGATACTGCGCGATGCCGGTAATGGTGCTGGCCAGAACAAACCAGACCTGCTCCTGCAGTTCTCGCGAGGCGGATGCATCGTAGACCAGGGTCTGGTCTGGAAGGTGAATGTATAGGTGTTCGTGCGCTTTGTCGTTTCTGGACTCCAGCTTCACCATGCTCAATTGATCTTCGGTGTACTGCTGAAGAATGTTGTCGATCTCTTGAGTGCTGACCTTTGTTGTCGTTGCGGAGACGCCAAGATAAATGCCAGGCGCTTCGTTCCGACCGCCGCCAAGGAAGGCCATCGCATCAACAAAAACGCAGCAGGCCTGAGTGCCGATGCACCCCTTTTGAATCTGAGCGCCTTCGATCCTTGCGAACGGGAAAAGATCGCCGCCTTCGTTGTTGAAGACCTCGACGGTGTGCCGATTGAGTGCGTAAACCTCGTTGCGAAGTTTGAGCAGCGCCAATATTGGATCGGGGTCTGCTTCGCTTGACCCGTACTTCAGCGGGTTGACGGCGAATGGATCGTTTAGCTCTGTGACGATCAGGTACTGACCATCGGTTGTCATGAAGTACCCATCAACCCAGCAGAAGTCGGTCACGAAGCCAAGGTCTGGGTCTGTGACTTGCTGTAGCCCAGCGGTACTGTTCCAGTAGTACAAGCGGCCACCGGATGCGACGGCCAGGCTGGTGAAGCTGTAGTCAAACGTGACCAAGTTGGTGATTGGGCCGCCAACATCGCCAAGAACAGTCACGGCCCCGGCACTTGACACCGAAACAAGTTTCGAGCCCATGACCCGATAGCAGACGTTGTTCCACTCAATGCCGCCACGGTCAACGCCAGGGCCGGTCCCATTGGCGACAATGCCGTCGCCTGGACGCAAGAAGCCGTTGCTGATGCCGCTGACCTTTGGTACGGGCACCAAAT
>CAIZHO010000361.1 GCA_903932805.1 uncultured Roseiflexaceae bacterium
ACCGATGCCCAACAGCCCGTCGATGACGAGATCCACATGCGGGAGTAATCGTTCGACGATGGTGGATTCCCATTGTTCGAGATGCACCGCACCCGCAGCGCATGCAGCATCGAGCCAGGCATCGGTACGCGGGCGCTGCCAGCTGAGCAGCGTCACAGCCACACCAGACTGCGCCAGTACCCGTGCACATACACAGGCATCAGCGCCATTGTTGCCGGGGCCGGCGCAGATCAACACGCGGCGGAGCAACGGCCACCGCTTTGTGATCTCCTCTACGCACGCAGTTCCCGCGCTTTCGATGAGGCGCTGTGCAGGAGTACCCGCGGCGATACATTCTGCTTCGAGGATACGCATGGTCGCGGGCGAAATGGCGAGAGACATGCTGACCCTCCCGAAATGAGAAACGACGGCATGGTCGAAACCACGCCGTCGCACAAGGGGCGGAAGTTACTTCACGCGCTCCATGTAGTTGCCGGTGCGGGTGTCGATGCGCAATTTGTCGCCTTCGTTGATGAAGGCAGGAACGGTTATCTTGGCACCCGTCTCGAGCGTGACGATTTTGTTCACATTGGTGGCGGTGTCGCCGCGCAATGCGGTGCTGGCTTCGGTCACGGTGAGCTCGACGAAAATCGGGATTTCGACGCCGAGGATCCGGGTTTCGTCGTAGAACAGAATGTCGCATTCCATCCCGTCGAGCAAGAACTCGGCACCATCACCAATGACGTCGGCAGTGAGTTCGATTTGTTCGAACGACTCGTTGTCCATGAAGACGAAGTTTTCGCCTTCACGGTACAAGAATTGCATCGAATGCTTGTCGACCCGGACGATGTCGATATCTTCGCCAGCACGGACGCGTTCCTCGACGGATTTGCCCGTTGCGATGTTTTTGAGCTTCATGATAACCATTGCACGCCAGTTACCTGGTGCATGGTGATGGAACTCGGTGACACGATGCAATGTGCCGTTCCAACGGATGATGAGATTGGTGCGCAAATCGGATGTGGTGGCCATACAACTCCCCAAACATGCAAAACAATGCTTTCAGTATACCAGATTCAACACTGCGACTGCGTGCTAATCCACCTCTGACGCGAATCCGAGTGCTTCACGACCCGCCGCTACGACAAATAACGATCCGGTGACGACCACCAGATCTTCGGTGCGTGCATGGTGGACGGCGAATGCGAGTGCCTCGGCAGGGTCAGCAATCCCGATGACTTGGATGTCTGGTCTGACCGCACTGACCATGTCGCGCAGTGCACCGAGGTCACTCCAGGCACGCGGGTGTCGCGACGCAGTGACGATGACTTGATCGGCAGAACGTACCAAAAACGGAATCATCGCTTGGATGTCTTTGTCTCGTGAACAGCCGATGACCATCGTCTTGGGTCGGCCTGGAAAATCGTGATTGAGCGAACGCGTCAGCCGCTCCGCCGAATCGGGATTATGGGCGCCATCGAACACCACTTGGATGTTGCCGACAGAGCAGACTTCGTATCGACCCGGCCATGTGACATTGGTTAATCCAGTTGCAATGGCATGGTCATCGATATGCGGCCAGCGTATGCGCAAAAACAAGGCTGCGGCGATGGCAAGACGGGCGTTTTCGGCTTGGAACTCACCACCGAATGTTGGGGTGCGAGGTCCAGTTTGATAAAAGTCGAAGGGATCGTAGAGCTCTGGAATCGGCCCACGGACATGTTCGTCTGCGGGATCATCACCACGGATACCACCTTGACCTGGATCATCGATCACAAAGCACGGTGCACCGGCCTCGGCAGCACAGGCCGTCAACGTGACCAATGCCGAAAGCGGCTGCGGCGCCATCAACACCGGGACGTGCGCATGGGCAATGCCGCCTTTTTGCATGGCAATGTCCACAATGGTATCGCCGAGTATCTCCATATGGTCGTAACTCACCGATGTGATGACGGAAAGGACGGGATCGAGGACGTTGGCGCTGTCGTAACGACCGCCCAACCCCACTTCGACGATTGCGATATCGACCTGCTCGTCAGCAAAATGATGCATCGCCAACGCAAACCCAATCGCAAACGTCGATGGCAGACCGCCAGCCACATCTGCGTCGTGGATGTGCGGCGCTATGCGGTTCACGCCGTCGACGAGCGCTGATTGTGAAATCAACACCCCATCAACCTGGATCCGTTCGCGGTATGAATGCAAATGCGGCGATGTCCACATACCGGTGCGCAATCCTGCAGCACGACAGATCGAAGCAATCATAGCTGTCGTCGAGCCTTTGCCTTTGGTCCCGGCAATGACCACCGTAGCAAAGCGAGACTGTGGATGACCGAGCACCTCGAGGAGCGCACGGGTGCGTATCAAGTTTTCGTTGGGGTCAGGCCGATGCTGCGGATTGGGAATGAACCGATAGAGATAATTGAGCGCTTCTTGATAGTTCGCAACCCTTTGCATGGAGGGACTTTCTACACA
>CAIZHO010000362.1 GCA_903932805.1 uncultured Roseiflexaceae bacterium
ACGGTGTTGCATACGAAATCATCGACTACAAGACGGCACAAACCGCACTGTCAGCGAAGAATATCTTGAGTGAATTCTGTCCAACCCAATCAAGCGCCACGGCAGAGTCACCAGAAGCTGAAACGGCATGGACAGCCAAAAACTATCAGACGCTGCTGTATTTGTATGCAAATCGGACCGACGCGCCGCGTTCCTTCGACCCACCTGCCAGGATGCATTATGCGTACCTCGGGTTGGCAGATACAAAAACGGGAATAAACACCAACATTTATCGCCGTATCGACATCCATCCCACCGAGAACGGCACCGCAAAATACGGGAATGGTGTTACCGAAATGGTCAATGTCACGGCGGAGCTGCTCCAGGCGATTGCGGAAACGACAATGCGCGACACAATGATTGACATGCGCCATACGCCGTACCCTATCAAACCCGGGCGGCATTGCAAGACATGTAACTATTTCAGCATTTGTGATGCGACCGTAGACACTACCAACGCAGAAGAGGAATAACGATGACGACACAGCGCCAATTTGAGCAGGTCGACGACGCTCTCGCTGCGCTCCCCCGCGAGGCAGTTATCTCGATCATTGCCGGTGCAGGCACCGGCAAAACTGCGCGGTTGACCAAACGGTATGTCGCACTGTTGCAGGCAGACCCACAGTTGCTCCCCGAACACATTGTCGTGTTGACCTTCACCGAAAAGGCAGCCACCGAGATGCGCGCACGCATTGTGCATTCGGTGACTAGTGACGACACACTCAAACATCGTTTTTCGCGGCTTGATATGGCCAGTGCACGGATTTCGACCTTTCATGTGTTTGCAGCAACCATCGCCCTGCGCCACAGCATCGCCTGCAATCTCGATCCTGCAAGCCCATTTGCGGACGAGTTTGAGGCGCAAGACCTCAGGGATACGCTATGGAAAACGTTCATGGAACATGACTGGCAAACCGTGCTTCCATACCCAACCACTGAGGTAACGCAGATTGCATGGGACAAAGATACGATCCGTGAGACGTTACACACGATTTTCGCTGATGCCAAATCGCGTGGCGAAGATGCCGAAACGTTTGCCAGAGCCATTCTGCCCGCACGCATGGAATCTGCCATTGGTCGGATGTATGTAGACACGTTGCGCCATTTGTATCGTGCGTATGAGTCTGCGCTGGTAGGCGCTGGGATGGTGGATCTCGACGATTTGATACGCATGATTCCGGGGCTTTTGACGCACTACCCCGCTGAGTACACCGCTATCCGCGTTGTGTTGGTCGACGAGTTCCAAGATACCAATGGTGCCCAAGACGCAATGATGCGGGCGGTTACCCCCACACATCACGGTCGTACACCAGCAGCACGCTTTGTGGTTGGAGATCCACGGCAATCTATCTATTTGTGGCGCCAAGCAAAACCCGAAAATCTGCAGTACGCCGATGGCGAATCCCCGCCGCAGCAGCGTTTTTCGTTGCGTATCAACTATCGTTCACGCAAATCAATCATTGATATCGCCAACAAAAGTCTCAAACGATACATGCTCCACGACGAGCCTGCGCGGAAGGAATTCGACCCAACAGAAGTCTTGTTGGTGGATCCCGCAAAGCAGATCGAAAGTGACCCGACAGATACCGTCATCATGAACGACTACGCCGACGCCGGCGCAGAATCACGCGCAATCGTCCAGCGTGTTTTGGAGCTTCGTGGCCGTGGAGTGCAATTTGAGTCCATGGCTGTCCTTGTGCGTGCCCGGAGTGCTGCAAGACCAATCATTGATGCCTTCAAGAAAGCCGGCATCCCCTACGATGATGGGTCACTGACGCCCTTTTTCAAGATACCGCTGATCATCGACGCCGCACATACCTTGCTCTCTGCAGCCCAGCCATATACCGAGCGCTCATTGACCCGCACCGTCTGGCAAGCAACCGGTACCTGGGACGAGACGACGTTGGCACAGCGCCGAGCGCACGCGCGCGGAGTCCCATTGTGGCAGCTCCTCCAACAACACAGTACAGAACCACGTGTCCAAAACCTCATCAACGCACTCACTGCAGGGTACCGCGCCCAACGGTATATGCCTGCGGCGACCTGGGCACGCATGGTGCTCCATAGTGCAGGGGTATGGGAACGTGACGGTGCGTATGGGCAGCGATTGCTCCACCGGTTCATCATCGAATGCGTCGCACAGGCCAGCACAGTCGACGCATTGGTCACCGACCTGACGCGTGCAATCGAACAGGGTCGTGAAGTCAGCGCGCCCGAACGCCGGACCGACAGTGACACGGTGTCGGTGATGACGGTCCATGCAGCCAAGGGGCTCGAATTCGACGCCGTTTTTGTTCCGAGTGCCAAAGGCTTCCACCTGCATCGCAAGACGCAAGGGATGAACTACAAGACCGGTGCGCTGCTCTTGAGCGCCGGCGATTCACCACAGATGCGCGACTACAACCGCCAAGAACAAAACGAGGTCGTTGCGACGTTCTATGTGGCACTCACACGGGCCAAACACTGGTTGTGGGTGAGTAGTGCCGTGCTGAAGTCGCGTGATCGTGCGTTTTTTCTGCTGCTCGACGATGTACGCACCCAACCCATAGATGGTGTCAGCACTACATATGTCGTGCCCGAGCAGGCTACAGCAGACCACCGTACGAGCCATCCCGCGCCTGCCATTGCCATGCCGCTCTTAGAAAGCAAACCAATCGTCAGTCTGAGTCCTTCGAGCCTCAGCGAACTTTCGCAATGCCCGCGCCGCTATCGCTACACACGGCGGAGCGGCCTTGCGGGGATGCAAGGCGTTATCGACGACCAAACAGCACGTATCGCATCACGTGCACCACACCTTAGCGCGTACGCCCTGCCCGAGCCACACACCGAAGAAAATGGTGTGCAGGATGATGCAGACAACACATCAGCACCTACGGATCTCCACGGTGAAGGCCTCGATGCGCGGATACTCGGCACGCTCTTTCATCGTGTTTGCGAACTTCACACCGCGACACCTGTCGGTTCTGCCCAAGATCTCGTTGCCGCTGCGGTCGGTACCATTGCAGATCCCATCAGCGCCGAGACGGTGGCCACGTGCGTTAACATGACCGAACGTTTTTTGGCATCTCCACTCGCGCAGAACGTAGCGCAGCAGATCCTCAGTGAGCACCACATACGCTGGGTAGTCGAGCGCCCACGGGCACAGGTGCAATTCAATGGCATTATTGATCGCTACGATGGAGTCAGTGTTGTCGATTACAAGACCGACACCGAACTCGATGGGATTGCACAACGCCATGGCGATCAATTGCGATTGTATGGCGCGGCAATTGCATCAACCCATCATCTGCAGCAACTTCCACAGCTTGTGCTCTACCATGCGCGCAGTGGCAGCAGCGTAGACGTTGATAACAGCCAACACGCGCTCGACGAGACCTACCAGCGACTCGATAGCGCGTTGGAATGGATCGTCAGAGGTTCGTACCCGGCCACACCCGTGCCGAGCAGCTGTGCACATTGCCCCGCCAAATGGCTCTGTCCCGAGGGCAGGCAGGCTCTGGGCGAACGCGGATAGTATGCAACACTGCGCATGGAGTCGTCGGTTGTCTTATTTCTTTTTGGGCTTGAGAGGTCGCATGGGCCAACGCGTGCCAGTGAACGTCGTGCAGACCTGGCGGATCTCTGCATCCTGCGGGAAGTATTGCACCAAATGCGCCAGCAAGCCATCACTGGCGCCGTGTTCGGCGAATGCCTCGGCAAGCGCATATGCATCCGAATCAGCGCTTGCCAGGATTTGTTCTGTCGCGCGTACCTTCATCTCGTAGACAAATCGTGACGGTGTCGCACTGGGGAGTGCATCGCGTCCCAACCCTGCTTCCGGCAACGGAACCCCAATCGTGAGCACCGTTTTGGCACGCGTGATTGCAACATAGAACAAGCGGCGTTCTTCTTCGATTGCATCCGAAGCAACCGGCAGTGCCGTCGGGTCCTGCCGATCGAACACCTCGGGGGAACTACCGGCAGCCGGCATGTACCCTTCGACTGCAGACGGGATAAAAACCGCGTCGTACTCGAGACCTTTGGCGCGATAGACAGTCGTAAAGAGCACCTGCTGCTCCTCTGGATGACCTGCCGTGTGGTCGGACTGTACCAACCAGTCGAGGTATGCCGATGGGCTCCAGCCGAGGTGCGAGGCGACTGCAATGAGTTGACGGATCGCGACCGTGCGCTCTGCAGCAGCCTCGCCGCGGCCGAACGACCGTACGAAA
The DNA here is from genome assembly GCA_903932805.1 of uncultured Roseiflexaceae bacterium. GTDB lineage: Bacteria > Chloroflexota > Chloroflexia > Chloroflexales > Roseiflexaceae > UBA965. The sequence continues at coordinate 4,248 of CAIZHO010000362.1, forward strand.
TGCTCATCGAGCCGCAGTGTGGTGCTCAACCACGACAGCACGTCATACGCAGACGAGTCATTGGCAAGCAATCGGACTAATTGCTCACACAACGCCATGAGCTGGTCGATGCGGTCTTTGGTGAGTTGTGGTGTTTGTGCATCGGTATGAAGTTCCTGCAAGGCTGACCGTATCGTCTGCCCACTCTGCTGAGCGCGGATAAGCATGTGTTGCATGCGGTCGCGCGCCAAACCACGCATCGGCGTATTGATAATGCGCAGGAAGCACGCAGCGACGCCGGCATCGACTTCCACATCGTACGCATATCCGATGCGCAGGTAATCCGCCAAAATTTGATGCTCGCGCCGTTGATACACCGGGCCACGCCCCAACACGCGATACGGGATGCCCTCGAGCAGACACGCTATTTCGAATGCCTGCAGTTGCCCGAGGGTGCGCCCCAAAACAACCACCGTCTGGGCACCATGCTGCCGCACCCAATCTTGGAGTTGCAACGCAAGCTGGGTATCGAGCACCCCAGCCGTCTGTTGCTTGTCTTCGACCACATCGACAATAGTCGATTGATGCCATTGGGAGGCAATGAGAGCCTTGGGGAAGCGCACCGCGTTGCGTGCAATCACGTTGTAGGCGGTCTGTGCAAGCAATGGACCAAAACGAAAACTGACGGTCAACGGATAGTCAATGATCGGTCGCTCGGCCAGCCCACTCCCAAAACGTGTCAACAAGTAATCAGGCCGCGCACCGCGCCACTCGTAAATCGTCTGGTCGTCATCGCCCACAACCATCACATCGGCATGTGTCCCTGCGACTGCCTCGACGAGACGTTCCTGTCCATAGTTCACGTCTTGGTATTCGTCGACAATCACGACACGCAAGCTACCGACCGCCCGTTGCCAAAAATCAGGATGTGCCTGGGCAATCGAAAGAACGGTAGCGACAAAATCGTCAAAACCGAGCGCACCTGCTTCGAGTCGAAACTCCTCGAAGCGGGCAAAGACCAACGGGATATCACTGCTGGTGGCGTGGGCAGCGCGCTCCGCACCCGGTGGGACGAGTCCCGACTTCCACAGAGTAATCGCTGAAGCGACCGCATCGATGTCGACCGCACCTTCTTCGATGATTCCTTCGCCCACGAGCGACTGCAGGGCCCGATACATCAGGATGCGCGAACGATCCGTGGCTTCGTCGAGCCACCATTCACTCGGCTCTGCAAGCAAGCCGGTACTGATCGCCTGCTTGATCCACCGAAAGCAGAATGAGTGAAAGGTATCGACCCGCGGTTGATCGCGCTTATCTGGCAGCACCGCTTCGATGCGTGCGCGGAGCTCGTTGCGTGCGAGGGCATTGTAGGCAAACACGCGTACCGCACCGGGTGCAACCCCGAGTTCGTTGATGAGGTGGGCAACACGCAATACGATAGTGGTCGTTTTGCCAGACCCTGCCACCGCGAGGACACGTGCGTGCTGGCGTAACGGGTGCGTGATGACGGCATGTTGTTCGGTCGTCGGCGCGAGTGATGTGCTGCTCATAGAAAAAGCGCCGCTCCCGCAAGGAACGGCGCTCTCCGCATGGAAATTTAGTCGACCAGTGATCGCAGATAGCGCACCGACTTGACGAATCCTTCTTCGGGCGAGAATGCGTCGTCTTCGTGTTCGACCGAGATGACACCGTCATAGCCGACTTGGCGCAAGGTGGTGATGAATTCGCCCCAGCGAATGCGGCCATAGCCTGGCAACACATACCGCCACCAACCATCACCGTTCGAACCCACGCGTGCCCGCCGCGTCGGATTGACCCAGACGTCTTTGGCGTGCACATGGAAGATACGCTTCTGGAACTCACGCACACCATCGATGTAGTCGATTTCTTGCCAATCGAGGTGTGATGGGTCATAGTTCAGCCCCAAGTGTGCATCTGGGAACACTTCAAAAATCGTTTGGAAGTGCTCGAGATTCTGCAGATTGGTGGCATACCAGTTCTCGAACATGATCTTGACACCGGCTTCGCGCGCCAAATCTGCCATCGGGCGGAAGTGCACCGGCAAGTCTTCTTTGATGGTGTTCAAACGGCTCTTGCCCTGGGTGGGGAACCCAGCAAGGGCACCGACCAACTCGACACCCAGCTTGGGAGCGAGCTTGATTGCCGCTGGGAAGACCTTCTTGGATTGCGCCAAATGGTCTGCCGTGACCCCCGTCATCATCGTGTGCCAATAACACACAATACTCGACAACGTGATGTTGTTCTTGGCCAACAAATTCTTGAGATTGGCAATATCGCTGTCTGTGACGGTTGTTGCATCAAAGTTACCGCCAGGTCCTACGTCGAGTTCGATTTGCTGCACGCCAATGGATGCTGCCCATGGAATGAACTTGTCGAGTGGCTGCCGACTGACCGGAGCGGTCAAAATACCGACTTTCATAGTCTGCCCTTTCTGATGTTCCCCAATTGATATGGTCTGCTGGTCTTGCGACCATGTATCCCCATTACACACACTGCAACGTTGCTGGGATGATATTGACGGATACTCCGGCACACACACATGCTCTCGTGCACCGTACAACACCACATCCAACGGTCTATGATGCCCACATCGTACCACACAATCAGCATGCGACCGGTTCGAAGCGATGGGTACACAGAAAACCGGCGCATGGCATTCCGCCATGCGCCGGTGTCGCACTAGACAGTCCGTGCTGGCGGCATTTCGAGTTTGATGTCACTCAGTGGTTGCACACCGGTCAGCGACAACTCACGAGCGAAGTGACAAGCCACGAAATGCTCATCACCAATGTCGGTGAGCGGTGGCCGCTCCACACTACAGATATCTTTGGCATAGCGACAGCGCGGGTGGAAGTAACACCCACTCGGTGGATTCGCAGGCGATGGAACATCCCCTTGCAAACGTTCTGGTCGGGTCCGCAACCGCGGATCTGCCTTGGGGATAGCGTTGAGCAACGCCTCTGTGTACGGATGTTTGGGCGAAAAGTAGAGTTTGTCGGTTTTGGCCATCTCAACAATGTAGCCGACGTACATCACCGCGACACGGTCCGAGATATGCTCAATGACGCTCAAATCGTGTCCCACAAACAAGTACGCCATGCCGTACTTTTCTTGGAGTTCATCGAGCAGGTTCAGTACTTGCGCTTGGATCGACACGTCGAGCGCCGATACAGGCTCATCGCAGATAATCAAGCTCGGGTTGAGTGCAAGTGCACGAGCAATGCCGATGCGTTGGCGTTGCCCACCCGAAAATGCATGCGGGTAGCGTGTCATGTTTTCGGGACGAATACCGACTTCCTTGAGGAGCTCGGCTACACGGTCCGACAACTCCGTCCCTTTGGCGCGGTGTTGAATTTCGAGCGGCTCGCCGACAATCTGGCCAACGGTCAACCGTGGGTTCAGCGAGGTGAATGGGTCTTGGAAGATGATCTGCATGTTGGGTCGCAGCTTCATCATGGTCTCGCGGTCGGCTTGGGTCACATCGATTTTGCCGAGCACCGGGTCATTGAAAATGACCTCGCCGGCAGTGGGTTCGTGGAGTCGCAGAATTGCACGCCCGGCGGTACTTTTGCCACAGCCGGACTCACCCACCAATCCCAGTGTTTCGCCTTTGCGAATGTGGAAGTTGATGCCATCTACGGCCTTGACCATGCCCGTAACCCGACGCATCAACCCCGTCCGAATGGGGAAATGCTTTTTGAGGCCACGGACCTCGAGCAACATATCATCGGTGGTCATGGTCACCTCACGAATTCAGATGGCAGCGAACGGTGTGACCCTTTGCTGCATCAACGATGGTTTCTTCGGGAATAATCGTGTCGCACAACCCCTTGATTGCCACAGGACAACGCGGATGGAACGAACACCCTGGCGTGGTCGAGTACGGGTCTGGGACACTCCCCTCGATGGATGCTAACCGCCCCTTGGTACGACCCAAACGAGGAATGGACTGCAGGAGCGAAATGGTGTACGGGTGTCGAGGCTCATAAAAGATGTCATCGACTGTCGCACGTTCGACGACACGCCCCATGTACATGACCGCAACCTCGTCACACATCTGCGCTACCACACCCATGTTGTGCGTGATGAACATGATGGACGTGCCTATTTCGCTTTGTAACCCGCGCATCAAATCGAGGATTTGGGCCTCGGTCGTGACATCGAGGGCGGTGGTGGGCTCGTCTGCGATCAAGAGTGTGGGATTACACGACAGTGCCATCGCAATCATCGCTCGTTGACGCATACCACCCGATAATTCGTGCGGGTACGACGCAGCAATGCGACTCGGATTGGGCATGCCTACCTTGGTCAATACTTCGACCGCACGTTTGTGTGCTTCGGTCTTGTCATTGGTTTGGTGGAGCAGAATGGCTTCTTCGATTTGGTTACCGACGGTGTAGCATGGATTGAGTGACGACATCGGCTCTTGAAAGATCATCGAGATATTGTTGCCCCGGATCTTGCGCATTTCGGGACTGTTCTTGCCGTAGTCGAGGATGTTTACTGGCGGTTCTTGGCCTGCATCCTCGCGGAACAAAATCCGACCGCCCTCGGTGCGCCCTGCGGCGACTACCAGTTGCATGATTGACAAACCAGTAATGCTTTTGCCGCAGCCAGACTCACCAACGATGCCCAAGACGCGTCCACGGGGGATATTAAAGCTGACACCGTTGAGTGCACGGACGACACCGAGCTGCGTATAAAAGCTGACCTTGAGGTCTTCGACACGCACGACATCATCGTGACTCGTGAGATTAATCGACGGGGATTCAGTCGTCATCTACTACCTCCTAGGCGTACGGGTCAACGGCATCGCGTACGCCATCGCCCAAAAGATAGAAGCTCAGCACCGCGATGATGAGCACCCCGACCGGCAACAACATCCATGGGTAGTTGACAATTGCCTCAATGGTTTGTGCGTCACGGAGCATGACGCCCCACGAGACCGCAGGCGGCAAAATCCCCAAGCCCAAGAAGCTCAAAGCTGTTTCGGATCCAATTGCCCCCGGAATTGCCAACGTGCCCACCACAATAATGTGACTCATTGCGTTGGGGATAAGATGTCGGGTGATGACATGCCAATGCGACGCACCTGCAGCTATCGCCGCAGAGGTGTAGTCGGATGCGCGAAAGGCCATCACTTTGGCACGGACTTCACGCGCCAACCCGGTCCACCCAATCATTGCGATGATAATGGTAATCAAGAAGAATCGCACCTGCACCGGCACACCCATGGGGAGTGCTGCTGCCAGGCCCAGGAACAATGGGATGTCTGGGAACGATCGCAAGAGTTCGATCAAACGTTGGATGATGTTGTCGATGGCCCCACCAAAATAGCCGGATGCCGTACCCACAATCGATCCGATGATGACCGAAATCAGCACACCGACGAATCCGAGCGTCAACGAAATCTGGCTACCCTTGAGCAACCGCGAGAACACGTCTTTGCCGTCCTTGTCAGCGCCGATGAGATTGATCTGCGACCCTTCGGGCACACCAAACAAATGCAGTTTGCTGGGAATGATCCCCAAAAATCGGTATTCATATCCCTGTACAAAAAACTCAACGGGGATGGGATTCTCGAGGTCTGGTGCATAGATCCATTCGAACCGGACTTCATCGAGCGTCTGTTTGAGGGCATAGGTCACGATTTTGCCATCTGCAAACCCAATCTGTGATGGCGGTGCCCAAGCATAGTTCGAATCGATGCGATTATGATCATACGGTGCGAGGAAATCCGAAAAAATCATCAGCGTATACAAAATGATCAACATGATCAACCCAGCAACCGAGAGTTTGCTCTTGCGAAAGCGTCGTACCATCAGCTTCCACTGTGGAATGGTACCGACGTCTTCAGCGGGATGTGCTGTTGCGGGGAGCTTTGCTGCGTCTACTGCCATGACGAATCCTTTCTATTCCAAACGCACGCGGGGATCAACCCACGCCAGCAGAAGGTCAGATATAAGGTTGCCGATCAGCAGCAAGGCTGAAAGCATCACCAGAATCGTGCCTGCGAGATACATATCTTGCTGGCGCAATGCATCAAGATACATCGGACCAATCGTCGGCAGGCTTAACACCTGTGCGACCAGCGTTTCGCCGACCACCAATGCAGGCAGTAAGGTCCCAAGCGACGCGACCAATGGATGAATTGCGTTGCGTACGGCGTGCTTCCAGATGACTATCGCTTCGTCGAGCCCTTTGGCACGGGCAGTCTGGATGTATTGCATGTTGAGAACGTCCAGCAAATTGGCACGCATGATACGGGTCAAGCCCGCAGTCGCGCCGATTGCGAGAACCAAAACTGCGATCCAGACATGCTCAATCAAGTTACGGAACTTGGCAAACGACATGGGTGCGTCAATATACTCAGGCGAGTACAAGCCACCAACCTGTTGATTGAGGTAGCGGGTAGCAATAATCAACATCACCAGAGCAAGCAAAAATCCCGGTATGGCCAGGCCGATAAATTGTAAAAACGTGACGATGTAATCCGGCACGGTATATCTGTGTGTCGCCGAGTAGACACCAACAGGTATCGACACGAGCCACGTAAACAGCAAAGCAAAAAGCGACAGACCAAGCGAAATCGACAAGCGACCCCAGATACGTTCGCCGACCGACTGGTCTGTGGCGAATGAGGTTCCGAAGTCTCCTTGCAGCGATCGGCTCACCCATTTGAAATAGCGGGTGCCAAATGGCTCGTTGATACCGTACCGCTCTGCCATGGCCTTCATTTGATCGCGCGAAATGTCACCACCCATAGCGCGCATTCTGGTCAATTGGACATCCAAAATGGAACCAGGGGGAAGCTGGATGATAAAAAATCCAACAAAAGAAACCACTACGAGCAGCACCACCATGTTGATGAGCCGTCGGGCA